>NZ_JBQCGS010000076.1:0-33876 GCF_051955415.1 Flexivirga sp. | reverse complement strand
TACTACTACACGCCGGCGGGCCCGGTGTTCATCGGCGTGCTGGTCGCGGTGGGCGTGTGCCTGGTCGCACTGCGGGGCTTCACCGACGCCGAGGACGTGTGCCTCAACCTCGCGGGCATCAGCGCTCCGATGGTGGCCTTCGTGCCGACGCCGGAGAGCGGTCGCTCACCGGACGTGGTGGCCATCACCAACAACGCGGCGACGTTCCTGACGGTGCTCGGCATCGGATACCTGGTGGTGCTCGGGTATGCCGTCCGCCGGGTCCGGCGGCGCGAGCGCCTATCCGCCTGGAGCGCCGTCGGACTGGTGGCCGTGGCGCTCGCGTGGCTCGTCGGCGTCGTCTGGCTGGCGGTGGACCGTGACGGGTTCGCCCGCCATGCGCACACGCTGGCGGCGACATTCACCTTCGTACCGTTCGCCGGCGTGGTCGCCCTGAACACCGACTGGGGCGTGCGGGTGATAGCCCGTCAGGCTGCGGCGAGCCGGACACGGTTCGACAGGGCGTACTGGGTCGTCCTCGGTGGCATGGGTCTCGTGGTCGTGGTCTTCGCCGCCCTGCGGTCGTGGTCCTACGCGCTGCTGGGACTCGAGATCGGGATCCTCGCTCTCTTCGCGGCCTTCTGGATCCTGCAGACCATCGACCTGATGGATCCGCGCCGGGACGCGGCAACTACCGTGCCGGGCCGATCAGCGCCCGGTGTTCGACCATGAGGCAACGATCCATGACGACCGTCAGGCCGGCGGATGACGCTGTGGCTGCCACACTTTCGTCATACAGACCAAGCTGCGTCCACAACGCGCCCGCACCGGCGGCGATGGCGTCGTCGGTCACTGCGGGCAGCTCGCTCGGCCGGCGGAAGACGTCGACGATGTCCGGTGCCGCGGGCAGGTCGGCCAGGCTCGGGTGCACCGGCCGGCCCATCAGGGTGGTCAGCCGTGGGTTGACGAACCACACTTCGTAGTCGGTGTGTTCGAGCAGGTATGCCGCCACGCCGTGGCTCGGTCGGGTGGGCTTGTCGGAGACGCCGACCACGGCCACGGTGTGCGCCGCCCGCAGTAGATCACGGATCTTCCGGCTGGACGGCCTGCTCCACTGGTGCTGCTCGCTCACGAGCCCACGGTATGCCTGCCGTGGTCGCCGGCTGCGAATCCGCTGCGACCGCAGGCCGTGTGTCGCAGTCGATTCGCAGGGCGAGTGCCTAGCTTTCGTGATCGGAGCGGGAGACTCTCGCCGTCAGGAGAACGCCATGAAGTTTCGCCGTACAGCTGCCGCCCTCGCCGTCGCCGCCGCAGCGTCCACCACCGTGGTGCTCGCCACGCCGGCGCACGCCGCCGGATACCGCACACCGGTCTCGAGCTTCCCGGTCGGAGATCCCGGCATCCTGTGGGACAGCGGACAATTCGTGAACTTCTACACCGGATGGCGGGCGAAGGTGGCCACCGCGCCATACGCCAACGGGCCGTGGAAGCAGGCCGGGCACGCGTTGAACGCTGACCCGGTCTGGTCCAAGCAGTCGACCTCGACATCGCATCCCGCGGTCTGGGCACCATCGGCCATCAAGATCTCGTCCGGGAAGTACATGCTCACGTATGCCGCCCAGCGCAAGGACTCCAGCTACCTGCGCTGCATCGGGGTCGCCTTCGCGACCAAAGCCACCGGTCCCTACACGCCGGCCTCGACGCCGCTGTCGTGCATCAATGGGCGGTACGGCGCACCCGACGTGATGTCCGGTGCTGCGTCGAACGACTCGGTGATCGACGCGACACCACGCTTCCTGACGTTCAACGGGTCGAGGGGTCTGTATGTGACGTACAAGACGCAGCACAGCGTCGGCACGAAGGGCCAGCCGGGTTTCCACTACTACTCGACGATCCGGATGGTCCGGGTGCAGACCGCCAGCAATGCGTCGTCGGTCAAGATCTTCGGCACCAGTCACATCCTCACGACGCGCCCGGACAACATCGAGGAGAACCCGGTGATGGTGCAGCGCGGCAACACCTTCACGCTCTTCACGTCGCTCGGCGGCTACACGCTGTGCAGCTATCACACGGAATACCGGACGTCGACCCACCTGTGGGGCTGGCCGGCGACGTCCCATCGCCTGAGCTTCCCGTCCAACACCAACACCTGCGGTAGCGGGGACGCCGACGTCTATTACTCGCCGCAGGCGAAGGCGTACCGGATCTTCTGGTCCGGACGGCCCGGTGGTGCGGGGAAGTCCCACCCGTTCTATCTCTACAGCGGCGAGCTGGCGTTCTCCAACGGTGTGCCGAAGGTGACCGGAGTGGACGCGCGCAAGTCGTGACGCGGCGAGGCCGGACGGGAGTCGTCTCCCGTCCGGCCAGGCGTGCGTCAGGCGGCGCTGTGCGCGTCCACCGCCGACGCCGTCTCGAAGGCGAGTTCGAGGATCTGCGCGACATCGCTGACCGGTCGTATGTCGAGAGCGTTCCTCACCTCGTCCGGCACGTCGTCCAGATCCGGTTCGTTGCGCTGCGGGATGAACACCGTTGTCAACCCTGCGCGCTGCGCCGCGAGCAGCTTCTGCTTCACGCCACCGATCGGCAGGACACGGCCGTTCAGGGTCACTTCTCCCGTCATACCGACATCGCTGCGGACCGGTCGGCCGGTGGCCAAGGATGCCAGGGCGGTGACCATGGTGACACCGGCGGACGGGCCGTCCTTGGGCGTTGCACCGGCGGGCACGTGCAGGTGGATCGGTCCGGTGAGTGCCGCGACGTCGACACCGTGCTCGGCACCGTGGGCGCGCAGGTAGGAGAGGGCGATCTGTGCGCTCTCCTTCATCACGTCACCGAGTTGGCCGGTGAGGGTGAGTCGCGGACCGGATTCACCGTCGGCAGAAGCCGATTGCAGTGTCGCACTCGCCGGTTTGGCGGCTTCGATGAACAGCACGTCGCCGCCCATGCCGGTCACCGCGAGTCCGGTGGCGACACCGGGCACGGCGGTTCGTTCCGCTGACTCCGGGGTGAACCGGGGTCGGCCCAGGTAGTCCGTCAGGTCGTCGACGGTGACCCGCACGGGCGCCTCCGCCTTGTCCATGGCGAGCTGGGTGGCGACCTTGCGCAGGATCTTGCCGAGCATGCGCTCCATCTGCCGAACACCCGCTTCGCGCGTGTATTCGCCTGCCATCTCCCGCAGTGCTGCTTCGTCGATGGTGACGTCATCCGCCGTGAGCGCAGCGCGGTCCAGCTGTCGGGGCAGCAGGTGCGTCGACGCGATGGCGACCTTGTCATCCTCGGTGTAGCCGTCGAGGGCGACCAACTCCATCCGGTCCAGCAGTGCGCTGGGGATGGTCTCGAGAGTGTTCGCGGTGGCGATGAAGACGACGTCGGACAGGTCGAGATCGAGTTCGAGGTAGTGATCGCGGAAGGTGTGGTTCTGCGCCGGGTCGAGCACCTCGAGCAGCGCGGCGGCCGGGTCGCCGCGGAAGTCGGAGCCCACCTTGTCGATCTCGTCGAGGAGTACGACCGGGTTCCTCGAGCCGGCTTCCTTGATGGCGCGCACGATCCGGCCGGGCAGTGCCCCGACATACGTGCGCCGGTGCCCGCGGATCTCGGCCTCGTCACGCACACCGCCGAGGGCGACGCGCACGAAGGATCGGTCCAGGGCCCGTGCCACGCTCTCGCCGAGCGACGTCTTGCCGACGCCGGGCGGCCCGACGAGAGCGAGCACCGCGCCGGAGCCGCGTCCACCCACGACCTCCAGCCCGCGTTCTGCGCGGCGTCCGCGGACGGCGAGGTATTCGACGATGCGGTCCTTCACGTCCTCCAGGCCGTGGTGATCGGCGTCCAGCACCTCGCGGGCAGCGGTGATGTCGGTGCGATCGGACGTCGTGTGTTGCCAAGGGAGTTCGAGCACCGTGTCCAGCCAGGTGCGGATCCAGCCGCCTTCCGGGCTCTGCTCGCTGGAACGCTCCAGCTTGCCCACCTCGCGCAGCGCAGCCTCCCGCACGTCATCCGGCAGGTCGGCCGCCTCCACCCGGGAGCGGTAGTCATCGGCGCCCTCGGGTTCGCTCTCACCGAGTTCCTTGCGGATCGCCTCCAGCTGCTGGCGCAACAGGAACTCGCGCTGGCTCTTGTCCATGCCGTCGCGGACGTCGCTGGCGATCTTGTCCGAAACCTCTTGCTCGGCAAGGTGATCGCCGGTCCACTTGATGAGGACTTCGAGTCGCTTGTCGACGTCGGTCTGTTCGAGCAGCTCGATGCGTTGCTGCGGCGAGAGGTAAGAGGCCCAGCCGGCCAGGTCGGCCAGTGCGTGGGCATCGGTCGTCGACTCGACGTGGTCGATGACCTGCCACGCGTTGCGGCGCTTGAGGGTGGCGATCACGAGTCGCTTGTAGTCGGTGGCGAGCTCGCGAGTGCGCTCGGTCGGTTCGGCAGACGCGATCACCTCGGCCTCCACCCAGAGGGCGGCGCCGGGTCCGGCCACGCCGCGACCGATGCGGGCGCGGTCGGTGGCGCGCAGCACCGCGGCGGGTTCGCCGCTCGGCATCCGGCCCACCTGCTCGATCGTCGCCACGGCGCCGATCGTGGGGTAGTTGTCGTCGATGCGCGGGGCGAGCAGCAGCTGCTCGCTGCCTGCGGCCCGGGCGGCGTCGACGGCCGCGCGCGCTTCGTCGTCCAGCTCGATCGGCAGGGTCATGCCGGGCAGGGCCACCTGGTCGTGCAGAAAGAGCACCGGCAGCTCGGTTGTTCGGGTCATCGCTCTCCTGGAGTCGTATGGCGACACGAGCGGGTTCGTCGGCGGTGCCGGTGGACGAGTCGTGCCGCAGCGAAGTTGAGTCTTATTGGCTCAAGGCTGTGGCGATCGGTTTTGTTCCCCGTGCTTCGCGCTGTGTCGGGACGAGCAACAGGTGCGCTGCGGCGCACGTTCCGCCGGCCCGTGGGGAACGATGTCCGGATGGCTGTCGATCCCGGATCCTCGAGTTGGTACGAGAAGTTGTATGCCGGAGCCGAGGCCGGCTTCTCGACGATCCCGTGGGATCACGGGGAGCCGACGCCATACCTCGTCGAGTGGATGGCGGAGCGGTTCGCGGTGTGCAGTGAGCTCGGACGTGCCGTCGTCATCGGCTGCGCGTACGGCGACGATGCCGAGTTGGTGGCGTCATACGGCTTCGACGTGACCGGGTTCGACGTGTCGCCGACGGCGGTGGAGGCGGCCCGTCGACGTCACCCGGCGTCGGCGGTCGAGTACCGGCAGGCCGATCTGTTGTCGTTGCCGTCGTCGTTGACCGGCGCTTTCGACCTGGTCGTCGAATGCACGACGTTGCAGAGCATGCCTCCTCGGCTGCACGGGCGCGCGGCGGAGGGGGTCGCCGCTCTCTGCGCGCCGGGCGGGACAGTCCTTGTCATTGCTCGCTGTCCGCGTGATGACGATCCGTCGGGGCCGCCATGGCTGCTGGAGGAGTCGGAAGTGCGTCGGCTGGCAACGTCTGATGTGCGATTGACCCGGATGCGACGCATCGCGATGCGCGGCGGCGACCGGTGGGTGGGGGAGTTCGAGCGCGAACCGGTTCAGCCGAACTGATCGGCGATGCGCGTCAGGCGTTCGCAGTGTGCACCCTGGAGGTAGGCCTTCGGCGCGCTCTTCGGTCTGTCGTCATACGACGAGCGTTTCAGCCCCGCGCGAAGAACGGCCGGCAATCGTCGAACCCGTTGACGTCGAACGGGATCCGCATGTCGCCCGCCGCCCAGTCGTCGCGACTCAGCGTCAGGTGCTGCAGGTCGACGACGCCGTCACCGCTGTCGTGCGGCCGAATGCCGTCGTCCCGGTAGCCGAGATGCCGGCTCACTCCGAGAGACGCTTGGTTGGTCACAACAGCCGACGTGATCGCCTGACGCGCGCCCAGATGTCCGAAGGCGAACGCCAGCACCGCCTCGCGTGCATGTATGCCGAATCCATTGCCGCGGACCGGTTTCGCGATCCACGACGCGGTGTCGACCCTGCGGTCGGTCGAAAACCTTGTCCCCTCGAGGGTCTGTATGCCGACCGGTTCGCCGTTGCGCCATACGCCGAAGTCGAGTGCCCACTCATCGATCGACCAGCACCCGCGATGTCGCCAGACGCTCTGCGCGAGCTGGCGCTCGCGGTCCTGCTGCGCCGGCAACCCGATCAGCGGCGGGAAGCGCGGGTCGAGGTCGAAGTCGTCCGGGAAGATCGCGATGAAGTGCGTCAGGTCGGCATCGCGCACCGGACGGAGCAAGAGCTCCGGGCCGTTGAGGGCGAGTTCGTCAAATGGCCAATGTGCGGTCATTCGGCAAGCTTCGCAGAACAGTGGGTGTCGGTCACCACGTATCCGATGACAGCCAGTTTGTGTGAGCAGGAAGATCGACCATAACTCCTGAAAACAAAGAAAATTTCCGCCTTTCCATCTTGCGACTCGATTCGAACACAGTTATTATCGAGTATGTCGAATCAGCCGCTTCTGGTCACCGGTGGGGCCGTCGCCGATGCATCGGTCGACGCGCTGCTCGCGACCGCACACGCCCTCGCGCGAGAAGCGGCGAACAGGGTGCGATCCGGCACGGCGGACACCTCCCGTGAGGGTCTGATTGACCAGGCCGTTGCCTGCCAGCAGGTGCAGAACTCGATGTGGGCAGCGCAATCGGCACGACTGGCGCAGGTCGCCGCGATCGAGGAGGTCGTGTCGAGCGACGGACCGCCGCGTGAGGTGCGGCATGCCGTCGGTTCATATGCCGACGAGTGGCTGCCCTCGGAGATCGGCACCCGGCTCGGCTGGTCCGACCGTCAGGCGACGACGCGGCTGACCGAGTCGGTGGACGCCATACGCCGCACGCCGCGCCTGTTCGATCTGACAGCGCGCGGCGCGCTCGATCCGCGCAAGCTCGTCGGCGTCGGCGACACTCTGTGCGGTGCCTCCTCGAAGGTCGCCGAAAAGGTCGAGGACGAGTTGCTCGCGACGTTCGGCGATGCGGATGACGTGGTTTCGGCGACGTCGACCAAGCTGATCCGACGCTCGCGGCGACTGCTCGCCCAAGCAGCACCGGCCGACGCCGACAAGGCTGCCGCCACGCGGCGGGCCGATGCCAAGGGCGTCCAGGTGTTCCCGCATCACGAGCCGGGGCTGAGTGTGTTCCGCGCCGTCCTGCCCAGCGAGGACGCGATGCGGGTCATGGCCGGCGTCAACGAGCTCGCGCGGCACCTGCACCGCGACACCACTACCGGTAAGTCCCTCGACGACTGCCGGGTGGACGCGTTCGTCGACCTCGTGCTCGGGAAGGTCTCTGTCAACACGACCTGCGTCGTGCACGTTCCGGTGATCCCGGCAGGCGCCGACGGAGAAGCGCACAGGCCGACCGCGGGCAGCGCCGCGACCGACCCGCGTGAAGACCATTGCTCCACCAACCGCTGGACCGCAACGTGCGGTGCCGGCATGGAGCGGTTCGGTGGCTTTTCGTCGGGCGGGTTCGCCTGCCGTCCCGAGTGGCCGCCTGCGTCATTCGTCGAGCCACAGCTCGAGCAGTTGCTGCGCCAGGCGGTGCAGGAGGGGCTCGACGGACTCGCGAAGCTGGACGCGCGCGGTGTGCAACTCCGAGGCGGCGTGCCGTGCAACACCGGCCCGACGGCCGCGGCAGCGGTCGGTTCGAGCCGTCTGACCAGAGTCCGATCCGCAAGGGGCGTCGAAATTCGTGAGAGATCAATGGGATCCGACGCATCATCTTCACCGGGATGCCCGCCGGGTCGACGCCCCGTCGACGCTGTGCGACCTGCGCCGGGTCGACGCAACAAGAGGTCCGATCGACCACCGCCGACGCAATCGTCCGACAAGTTCGATCGGCCACGATTACCGAACGAAGCTTCCGACACCTACCGACTGACCGACACGGTCGTCGAAGGGCTGGGCGTCATACCGGCGGGCGTGCTGGCCGAGATGTGTCGCACCCTCGGCACCAAGGTGACGCGTGCGCTCGTCGACATGCAGACCGGAGCGACGATCGAGACCGCCGACGAGGCCTACCGACCCGGCGCGCGGCTGCGGCGGTTCGTGGTGACACGAGATGAGCACTGCCGCTTCCCCGGGTGCACCCGCCCGGCCCGGCTCGACGACGTCGACCATGTCGACCGATATCCCGAGGGTCCGACCGCGGCCTGGAATCTCCAATGCCTCTGTCGGCACCATCATCGCGCGAAACACGAGGGCGGCTGGAAGGTGTCGATGACACCCGATGGCGTCTGCACCTGGACGAGTCCGTCAGGTCGGCAGTACGTGACGCATCCGGCCGACTGACCGACGAGGTTCGGACCCCACACCTCGCGGCATGCGGCCGGCTCACGGTCGGCCGAGGATCTCGATCCGCATCAACGCGATGGTCTCCTGGTCGGCACACACGTCGAAGCGGACGATGTGGCCATCGCGCACCCGTGCCGCGATGGTCGACAGGACGCGTCCGTCGGGCGCGTAGACGGCGCCGATCACCCCGTCGATCAGGGCCAGTTCGGCGCCGGCGGCCCGGCCCTGGAAGGCGGCCGCGACGGCGTGCACACCGTGCAGTGAACTGTCGATCTCCGGTGCGCCACCGGGTGCGGCCGCCGCCGCAGCCACCGCCACCCGGTCCGCGCGCAACTCGATCTGCGGATCGAGCACCGTGAGCAGCCCGGCCAGGTCACCGCTGCGCGACGCCCGCAGGAAGGCCGACACCGCACTGCGCTGCTGTTTGCGCGCACTCGACACGTCCGCCTCGCGCACGCGGCGCCGGGCACGCGACGCCAACTGCCGAGTCGCATCGGGTGCGCGCTCGATGACCGCGGCGATCTGCTCGAACGGCACACCGAAGAGGTCGTGCAACACGAACGCCAGACGCTCTGCCGGACCGAGTCGATCGAGCACCACGAGCAACGCGTTGGTGACCGAATCGTCATGGACAGCAACGAACTCCGGCTCCTCCATGACCGCTGCCAGCGGCGCATCATCGCTGTCCAGCTCATCCTCGGCGCGCGTACGCCGGGACCGCAGCATGTCCAGGCAGATCCGCGACACCACCGTCGTCAGCCAGCCGCCCAAGTTGTCGATGCTGTCCCGGTCGACGCCGGCCAGCCGCAGCCATGCCTCCTGCACCGCGTCATCCGCATCGCCATACGTCCCGAGCACGCGGTAGGCCACTGCGCGCAGCCGCGTCCGATGGGTGTCGAACTCGTGCGCCAGAAATTCGTCATCGCTCACGTGTCACATTCTGCGTGCGCCATCCGTCACCCGCTGTGATTCAACCGATGAACACAAGGAGACCGCACGATGGAACCCCGTATGACCAACCCCGCGCAGCTGCTCGACCCGTCCGGGATCAAGGGCATCTACGCACTCGTCGCCGCCGTGCGAGGAGCGGGCGTGCCGGAGGCGACGCTCGAACTCGTGCACCTGCGCGTCAGCCAGATCAACGGCTGCTCGTGGTGCCTGCAGTACGGCCTCGAGTCGGCCAAGAAGGCCGGGGAGAGCGACGAGCGGCTGATCTCGCTCGCCGGGTGGCGGGATGCGCCGTACTTCACCGACGACGAGCGCGCCGCTCTGCTGCTCGCCGAGCACATGACCCGCATCGCGGACAGCCTCGACCCCGTCCCGGACGCGGTCTGGGACGAGGTCGCCGACCACTACGACGAGACGGCGCTCGCGGCATTGGTGACCTGGATCGCGACCACCAATCTCTTCAACCGGATCAACGTCACCACGCGCCAGGTGGCCGGCACCCGCTGATCGCCGTCCGACACCGTGCCATGGCAGGCTTGCCCCGAGCGAGGTGAGTGGTATGACGGCCTGGGTGCTGCACGTCGACATGGATCAATTCCTTGCTGCCGTGGAGATCCAGCGTCATCCCGAGCTCGCGGGCAAGCCCGTCGTGGTGGGCGGGCGTGGTGACCCGACCGAACGCGCCGTCGTGTCGACGGCCTCCTATGAGGCTCGCGAATACGGTGTCCGCTCCGGTATGCCGCTCAAGATCGCGGTGAAGCGATGCCCCGACGCGGTGTTCCTGCCCGTGGATTTCCCTGTGTACGAGGCTGTTTCAGCCACCGTGATGCAGACGTTGCGGGAGCTGCCGGGCGCCGTCGTCGAGGTTCTCGGATGGGACGAAGCCTTCGTCGGCATCGACACCGACGAGCCCGTCGGCTCGGCTCACGCCGTCCGTGACGCCGTGCTGGCGGCCACCGGGCTGCACTGCAGCGTCGGTGTCGGGGACACCAAGGTCCGTGCGAAGGTGGCCACCGACCTCGGCAAACCACGCGGGGTCTTCCAACTGACGCGGGACAACTGGCTCGAAGTCATGGGAGAGCGCCCAGTTCGTGCCCTTTGGGGCATCGGCAGCCAGACGTCGAAACGGCTGGAAGCACACGGCATCCGCACTGTCCGGGACCTGTCCGCCGCCTCGGACGAGGTGCTGGCCGCCGAATTCGGGCCCAACACCGGTCCGCACATCGGTCGGCTCGGCCGCGGTGTCGGCAGCGCGACCGTCGATGACACCCCCTGGGTCGCCCGCGCCCACGGTCACGAGACGACATACCAACGCGACCTGACGACGGTCGATCAGGTACGCAACGCCCTCGGCGAATTGGCTGCTCTGGTGGTCGAGGATCTGCAGGGCGAACAGCGGCCCTGCCAGCGGGTCCATCTGAAGATTCGCTTTGCGCCGTTCTTCACCGTCACTCGCGTCCGCAAACTGCCGGCACCGACGTATGACGCGGCGGTCATCGCCGACACCGCGTTCGCGCTCTACACCAAGCTCGCCGATGAGCGACCGGTGCGCCTGCTCGGTGTCCGCGGTGAGATGGTCCCTCCGGAGGGCGGTTACGACGCACCCCGCACTCACGGCCGCCGCGGCGGTCCGTGACGGTGGTCCGTCCTACCGTTGACGCCATGACACAGACCGAACGCGCAGCCGCCTTCCACGCCCTCCACGACGACCTGCTCGTGCTCCCGAACTGCTGGGACGCGGCCTCGGCTGCGGTGATCCAGCGAGCGGGTGCCACAGCCCTCGCGACGTCGAGCGCCGCGGTCGCCTGGTCGCTCGGCGTCCAGGACGGCAATGTCCTCGACCGTGGCCTGATGCTCGAGCACCTGCGACGCATCTGCTCGGTCGCGACCGTGCCCGTGTCCTGCGACATCGAAGGCGGATTCGGTGAAACGACAACCGACCTCGCCGAGACGACCCGTCTGGTGATCGAGGCGGGAGCGGTCGGCGTGAACCTCGAGGACGCGATCGACGGTGAGCTGCGACCGGTCGACGAGGCAGTGGAACGCGTGCGTGTGGTCCGCGAGGCGGCGACCAGCGCAGGTGTCGACATCTACCTCAACGCCCGCACGGACGGCTATCTGCTCGGGGCAGCCGACTTCGACGACACCGTCGCCCGGGCGGCGGCATACCTCGACGCCGGTGCGAGCGGGATCTTCGTGCCGGGCGTGACCGACCTCGGCGAAGTGGCCCGGCTGACAGCGGCGATCGACGCCCCGGTCAACATCCTCACCGGTCCGCACGCGCCCGGCATCGCGCAACTGCGCGCGGCCGGCGCCCGTCGGATCTCGGCGGGCTCCTCCCTGGCCGGGGCGATCTTCGGGCACCTCGAGCGGGCGGCTCGCGAACTGCTCAATGCCGGCACGTATGACGAGCTCGCCGGCGGACGCGCCCACGCCGAGCTGAACGCGCTGTTTCCGAAGGAGGCCGGGCGTCGTCCTGAGTAGGCCGCGAGTTAACGGCGGAGCGCCTTGCGGGCCAACACATTGCCGCCGAACTGCGCGAGCTGAACCAACGCGATGATCACCGCGACCGCGATCCAGGTCACCGCCCAGTCGAAGCGGTGGTAGCCGTAGGTGATCGCGAAGTCGCCCAGTCCGCCGCCACCGACCGCCCCCGCGATCGCCGTCATGTCGACGACCGCGACGAAGATGAACGTGTATCCCAGGATCAGCGGACCGAGCGCCTCCGGCACCAGGACGGACCGGACGATCCGCCACGGGCCGGCGCCCATCGCCTCGGCAGCCTCGATCACGCCGGGATCGACGGAGACCAACGACTGTTCGACGATGCGGGACACGCCGAACGTTGCCGCGATGACCAGCGGGAACAGCACCGCGCGGGTCCCGATCGTCGAACCCATCGCCTGCAGGGTGAGCGGCGCGATCGCGGTCACGAAGATGATGAACGGGATCGGCCGGACGATGTTGACCAGCACGTTGAGCACCGTGTTGATGACCCGGTTCTCCATCAGCCCGCCGCCGCGGGTGGTGAACAGCGCCACGCCGAGCACCAGCCCGAGGACGCCGCCGATGAGGATCGTCACGACCGCCATCAGCAGGGTCTGCCAGATCGCGGTCTGGAACGTCGGCCAGAGCGTCGACCAGTCCGTCGTCACCGTGCGCCCCCGTCCACCGGGCCCGCAGCACTCAACGCCTCGACCGTCGCCCGTACGCCCTCATCCGGGCCGCGCAGCGCAAGCGTGAACGAGCCGAGCGACTCGTGCTTGAGGTCGGTGATCCCGCCGTACACGATCTCGAAGTCGACACCGTGCTCGCGCGCAGCGGTGCTGAGCACGGCACCCAACGCGCGCTCGTCGGTGACCGCGACGGTCACCAAGGTGTCGTCATACGTGTCCCGAAGCTGTTGCAGCCGTGCAGCATCCGGCCGGTTCCCGACCGTCGCCGACACGAACCGCTGCGTCGTCTGCGCCTGCGGTGAGCCCAGTACGTCGCGCACGGTGCCGGTCTCCACGACCCGGCCGGAGTCGAGCACGGCGACGCGATCGGCGATCGCGCGGACCACGTCCATCTCGTGGGTGATCACCACGATGGTGATTCCGAGCTCCTCGTTGACCCGCCGGAGCAGGGCCAACACGTCACGGGTGGTCTCCGGGTCCAGCGCCGAGGTGGATTCATCGGCGAGCAGCAGGTCGGGGTCCGAGGCCAACGCCCGGGCGATACCGACGCGCTGTTTCTGACCACCGGACAGTTCTTCCGGGTAGCTCCAGGCCTTGTCCAGCAGCCCCACGAAGGAGAGCAGTTCGGCAACCCGCTGTTCCTGCTCGGCACGCCCCAGCCCGGCCAGTTGCAACGGGTACGCCACATTGCCGAAGACGGTCCGCGATCGCATCAGGTGGAACTGCTGGAAGACCATCCCGATGCGACGACGTATGGCGCGCAACGGTTTTCCGTGCAGCCGGGTGATGTCGACCCCGTCCACGGTCACGGTGCCCGACGTCGCCTTCTCCAGGCCGTTGATCAGTCGGACCAGTGTGCTCTTGCCGGCGCCGGAGTAGCCGATCACGGCGAAGATCTCACCGCGGCGGATGTCCAGGCTGACGTCGTCGAGAGCATGGTGAGCCTCGGCGCCGGTGCCGAAGATCTTGGACACGGCGGTGAGTCGGACGACCGGATCCGCCGAATCCACCTCGGACGCAGTCGCTTCGATGACGGCGTCGGTCATTGCGCGCTCACGACCTTCTCGTAGCCGGCCAGCAGCTTGCGCAGGTCGGCGGCCGGCTTCTGCACCGGCACACTCGTGTTCTTCGACTCCGCCACGACGAGCTTCTCCACACGCGGGTCGTGATACAGCTTCACGATCTCGGCATACGTCGGGTTGTCCTTGTCGGCGGCCCGCGACACGATCACGTTGATGTAGGGCTCCGACGTGCTCGACCTCGGGTCGTCGGAGAAGAGCGCCTTCTTCGGGTCCAGGTGGCCGTCCAACGCGAAGTCGTTGTTGACGACCGCGCCGTCCACCGAGGACAACGACGTCACGGTCTGTGAGGCGTCGACCGGGGTGACCTTCACCTTCGATGCGGACGTGTCGATGTCCGCGGGTGTCGACACGATGGTGCCGCCGCCCTTGAGCTGGACCAACCCGGCCTTCTGCAGCACCAGCAGTGCGCGGGCCTGGTTCGTGGGGTCGTTCGGTATGGCGATGTCGGCGCCTCGGGGGATCTGGCTGAGCCGGGTGTGCTTCCTGGAATAGAGACCGAGCGGCACGACATACGTGGACCCGACGGGCGTCAGGTCCTGGTGCGCTTGCTTGTTGTAGCTGGCGAGAAAGACCAGGTGCTGGAAGAGGTTCAAGTCCAGTTGGCCTTGCGCGACAGCGGGATTCGCCTGCGTGTAGTCGGAGAAGTTGACCGTTTGCAGGTCGATGCCGTGCTCGCGCGCAAGCTTCTTCAGCACCGGCCAGTAGTCCTGGTCGGCGTCCGTGACGCCGATCTTCACCGTGGTGAGCTTGCCGCCGGAGGCCGAGTCGCCGGCGGTCGCGCGGCCGGCAGCGAACCCGCCGCCGGCGCCGACCACCAGGGCGATGACGGCAGCAGTGAGCCACGTACGCCGCGACCGGCCCGGTCGGGGTGGCAGGGAGGGGCGGTCCGGCAGGGAAGGGACGCCAGACGGGTCGGACGGGGTGTTGGTGGACATGGTGACCTCAGGCTTCGGCTGTCGTTCGTATGACGAAAGGGCGCCCGGCCGTGCTCGAACCCGCGCGCACGCGATCAGCGGGCGCTCGGGCAACGGGGTACTGCCGTGCTTGCCGCACTGCGGATCGGTGGATCACACACTGCGGCCCAGTCATTCACCTGGGGCACCCCGCCACGTGCGTGAGGGTTGCCGCCCAGCAAGCCAGGGCTTGTCGCTGGGACTCGTGACTGTCTTAAACATAAGGAACAGTTACCGAATAAGTCAAAACGTGTAGCGGTGCTACTGGTTTGTGAACTGCGTCACCTCCATCGCCCCACCACGGTGGTGACCGCCTGAGTCGAGCGCAACGGCTAACTCACGTCACGGCGGATCGTCGTGCGCACCGCGATGGCGGTGATGGCGACCGCATAACCGACGATCAGGACCGCGGCGAGCCACGGATTGAGCAGTTCGGCGCCGGTCGCGGAGCCGAAGGCGCGGTGCCCGGAGAACGCCAGTGCCTGCACCGCGCCGCCGGGGAGGAAGGGGTATGCCGGCCGGGTCAGCGCGATGCTGTTGATCGTCTGTTCGATTGCGAAGAGATAGATCAGCAGTGCGGCGACCGCGGCGATCTGGTTGCGCAGCAGTGCGCCGACGGCGACGCCGACCGCGGTCATCACGGCGATGGAGAGGGTGCCGCCGACGACCGCTCGCGTCACGCCGCCCGCGGTGAGCGAGCCCCCGAGCAGTCCGCGGGCGGACAGCCACGGAGCCGCGATGGCCGAGCAGACGCCGACCACCACGACGCCGACGAGCAGTCCGTAGCCGGTCAGCACGATCAGCTTGGCGCTGATCAGCCGGCCGCGATGCGGTATGGCGAGGTAGCTCGCGGTCGCGGTGTGGTGGCGGTACTCGCCGGTGACCGCGGTGATGCCGACGATCGCGGTGATCATGTAGGCGGTCTGCACCCCGCCGATGAGTGCTCCGGTGAAGATGTCCAGCGGTGGGTGTTCGCTGGCCTCCGATCCGGCGACGGTCAGCACCGTGACGAGGACCGCGACGGCCACCGCGACGATCCCGAGGATCCACCACAGGCGGGTCGTGGCGAGCTTGCGCAGCTCGGTGCGCAGCGCTGTCGCCATACCCGATCCGGTCTCCGCAGGTGCATCGGTCCGTTCGGCGACGGCACTCATCGCGTTGCTCCCTCGTGTGCGGGGTCTTCGACGGCGCCGCTGCCGTCCGATTCGGTGAGACTGAAGAAGAGTCGTTCCAGCGTGTTGGCCTCGGTGACCAACTGCCGCAGCGGTATGCCGGTGTCGTGCGCGATCAGCCCGATGCGGGTGGCGTCGACACCGCGCACGATCAACGTCTCCTCGCCGGCCCGCTCGACCCGGACGTCGTCACCGACCGCCCGGTGCACAGCGGCCTGCAGTCCGGCCGGGTCCGCGCTGCAGACCCGGACCTCGTCGCTGCCGACCTGCCGGATGTCGCCCTCGTGCACCAGCCGGCCGCGATGGATGATGACGACCGAGTCGACCAGTTGCTGCATCTCGGCCAGCAGGTGGCTGGACACCAGCACCGTGTGCCCGGCCGCCGCGAGGTCCTGCAGCAGTCCTCGCAACCAGCGGATGCCTTCCGGGTCCAGCCCGTTGGTCGGTTCGTCGCAGATCAGGACCGGCGGGTCGGCGAGGATCGCCGAGGCGACGCCGAGGCGTTGGCGCATGCCCAGGGAGTAGTCGCGCACCCGCCGTCCGCCGGCCGTCGCCAGGCCGACCTGGTCCAGCGCCTCGTCGACGCGGCGGTCGTTCACCCCCGCCGCGATCGCGCAGATGCGCAGGTGATCTCGCCCGGTGCGTGCCGGATGGAAGCCGTCGGCCTCCAGCAGCGCTCCGACGGTGCGCGCCGGAGCGTCCAGGTCCTGATAGCGGCGGCCGCCGATCATCGCGGTTCCCTCGCTAGGGGTGATCAGGCCCAGCAGCATGCGCAAGGTCGTCGTCTTGCCGGCGCCGTTGGCTCCGAGGAACCCGGTGACCTGGCCCGGGCGGACGGTGAAGCTCAGCCCGTCCACCGCCGCCAGCTGTCCGAACCGTTTGGTCAGCCGGTGTACGTCGATCGCGCACGGCCGTTGCTGGGAACGCATCCCGACTCCTCGTGTGCTCGGTCGGGCGGGACGCCCGACTACGCTTCAGTCGTCACCCCAGCCGTGGTGTCGACATGGTGACGGTGTGTAAGCAAGACCATACACAGTGTCAAAATTCGAAAAGGAGGCCGTAGGTGGTGCGGGACGCCGGCGCGGATGATGCGGCACGGCCCTCGGTCGACGCCGACTGGTCGGCGACCGTCGCCGGCCACAAACAACGGCAACTGCTGAGGATCGGCGCGATAGCGGCCGAGCTGGTCAGCAGCGACGGCCTCGGTGCGGTGTCGATGAGCCGGCTCGCGCGGGCGAGCGGCATCTCGCGCGCGACCCTGTACAACTACGTTCCGGATGTCGTCACCGCCGTCCGCCACCACCTCACCGCCCAGTCCGAGGCATTCCAGGCCGCGGTGGCGGCCGCCGTGGCCGAGGAGGAAGACCCGGAGGCGCAGCTGCGGCGCTACATCCAGGAGCAGGTGGCGTATGCCGCGGGCGCGGATCATCGCGCGGCGGCCGCGCTGCTCGAGTCCGGTGCCGCACTCGGCGGCTCCGATCCGGCCGCCCATCAACGCCGTGACTCCTCGGTGTTGGAGGGCATCCTCGACCGGGGCGACCGGGCCGGGACCTTCCGGTCCGGGCACCGGGCGGCCCGCCTGACGCTGATCAGCCGGCTGCTCTACAGCTCGCACGAACTCATGCACCAACAGCACGTCAGCCGCGATGACACCGTCGCCCTGATCACCGAGCTCATCCTCGACGGCATCCGCCGATAGGCTCCTGCCGTGCCAGCCGCGGAGATCGTCGTCAGCGCCGTCGTGTTCCGTGACCCGCAGGGGCGGGTGCTGACGGTCCGGAAGTCCGGGACGGACAAGTTCATGTTCCCCGGCGGCAAGCTGGAACCCCGCGAGCGCCCCATCGATGCGGCCGTGCGGGAAGTCGCCGAAGAGCTCGACATACAGGTGCGAGCCGCCGACCTGCGTCTGCTGGGCACCTTCACTGCGGACGCCGCCAACGAGCCGGGGCACACCGTCACCGCGACGGTGTATGAGCACGACTTCGTTCCGGTGAGCGCCCCGGCGGCCGAGATCGCCGAGCTGCGCTGGGCGGACGTGTCCGCGGACGCCACGCAGGATCTCGCGCCGCTGTTGGCGCACCGGGTCTTCCCGGCGCTGCGGGGCGGACATCTGCGTCCGTCAGTAGACCGTCCACTCCGGGAGCGCCTCACGCACGAGACGCCACGCCCTGGTTAGGCTCTGCGGGTGTCCACGGGAGTGACCGGTTACTTGGTGCTGCTCGGCGTCGGTGTCGCCGGAGCAGTGCTCTTCGCTGCTGCGATGGTCTCCCGGCGCCTCCTCGCGCCCCGCGCGCCCGGCCTGGCGAAGCTGACGACCTACGAGTCCGGCGTCGACCCGGTGACCGGCGGCTGGGCGCAGACACACTTCCGCTACATCACCTATGCGTTCCTGTATGTCGTCTTCGCCGTCGACGCCGTCTACCTCTTCCCGTGGGCACTGGTGCTGCGTGATCACGACCTCGGCATCGCCAGCCTGATCGAGATGGCCATCTTCATCGCGGTGGTGCTGGTCGGCCTGCTGCACGCCGCCCGCCGGGGTCTGCTCACCTGGAGTGACCGATGACCACCGACCTGCCGATGCCCCGTGTCGGCGCCGGCCAGGCCGTCGCGCCTCGACCGATGCGACTGGTCCTCAACTGGGGCCGGCGTTACTCGCTGTGGGTCTTCAACTTCGGATTGGCCTGCTGCGCCATCGAATTCATCGCTGCGTCGATGGCCCGCCACGACTTCATCCGGCTGGGTGTCATCCCGTTCGCCCCCGGTCCGCGCCAGGCCGACCTGATGGTCGTCTCCGGGACCGTGACCGACAAGATGGCGCCCGCCGTCCGCCGGCTCTACGACCAGATGCCCGAACCCAAATACGTCATCAGCTTCGGTGCCTGCAGCAACTCCGGCGGTCCCTACTGGGACTCCTACAGCGTCACCAAGGGCGTCGACCAGCTGATCCCCGTCGACGTTTACGTCCCCGGCTGCCCGCCGCGACCCGAAGCGCTGCTGCACGGCATACAGGTGCTGCAGCAACAGATCGCCGACGAGCGGTTGCACACCAAGGGCCTGCGCGCCAAGCTCGGCTCGTATGCCGGCCGCAAGGCGTCCGCGGCCGAAGTGAGCCGTCCGCTCGTCGCTCCTCCCTCGCAGGAGAAGGACGCGTGACCGACCAGACCCACGAGATCCCCACGGTTTGCTGCGAGCCGGGGGAGTGGCGACAGACCCTCGAGCGCGTGCGCGGCGAGGGCTTCGACTTCTTCGACTTCCTCACCGCCGTCGACCAGACCGACGCCGACGAGCGGCCCGGCTTCGACGTCGTGGTGCATCTCTACGACATGACTCCCGGTGCCTTGTGCGAGACCTTCGTGCAGACCCGGGTCGCCGACGGCGCAACGCTCGCCAGTTGCACCCCGCTGTGGAGCGGTGCCGCCTGGCACGAGCGCGAGACCTACGAGATGTTCGGCATCGGCTTCGACGGATACAGCGAGGCCGGCTCCGGCAAACTCCGAAAACTGTTGCTGCCGGACGGTTTCGACGGCAACCCGCTGCGCAAGTCGTTCGTGCTGGTGGCCCGCGCGAGCAAGCCGTGGCCGGGAGCCAAGGAACCGGGCGGCGGTGGCACCGACGGCGCCAAACCCGCCCGCGCGCCGCGTCGCCGGCTGCAGCCGCCGGGTGTCCCCGACGAGTCGTGGGGCCCTCGATGAACGACTTCGCCGAGATCGTGCTCCGTTCGGTCTGCGTGCTGGCCGCGTTCCTGGTGCTGCCCCTGCTCGTCGGCCAGACCGAGCACAAGGTGATGGCGCACATGCAGGGGCGGCTCGGGCCGATGGAGGCCGGCGGCTTCCACGGCTGGGCACAGTTGATCGCCGACGGCGTCAAGTTCGCCCAGAAGGAGGACATCGTCCCGCTCGCCGCGGACAAGAGCGTCTTCCGTGTGGCGCCCGCGCTGGGCATCGTGTCCTACCTGTTGGCGCTGGCGGTCATTCCGTTCGGACCCGGCTTCTTCGGCGCCGACGTCCCCGGCAGCCTGGTCTGGGTGCTGGCGGTGGGTGGCATCGGCACGGTGGGCATCCTGATGGGCGGCTGGTCCAGCGGCAACAAGTACTCCCTGCTCGGCGGCATGCGCACCGCCGCTCAGTTGGTCTCCTACGAACTGCCGCTGATCCTGGTCAGTGCGTCGTTCGCGATCGCCGCCGGATCGCTGTCGCTGGTCGGCATCGCGCACGCCTGGAACCCCTGGTGGCTGATCTGGCAGCTGCCCGGCGCGCTGGTCTTCCTCGTCGCGGCAACGGCCGAGCTGCAACGCCCGCCGTTCGACATGCCGGTGGCCGACTCGGAGCTGGTCATGGGCCCCTACACCGAATACACCGGCCTGCGCTTCGCGCTCTTTCTGCTCGCCGAATACGCCGGCATCGTCGTCATGTCCTTCCTGCTGGCCGCGCTGTGGCTCGGCGCCTGGGCGGGGCCCTTCAGCGACTCGCTCGGCTGGCTGTGGATGCTGATCAAGGGCGGCATCTTCGCCTTCCTGATCATCTGGATCCGGGTGGCCTGGCCGCGCCTGCGCGAGGACCAGCTGCAGCGCGTGGCCTGGCTCGGACTGGTCCCGATCGCGTTGCTGCAGTTGGCAATCACGGCAGTCGGAGTGGTGGTGACGTCTCGATGAGCAAGTTTCTCGGTGGTCTCGCAAAGGGCATGGCGACCACCGGCCGCACGATGGTCACGCACGCCCACACCCAGCAGTACCCGCACGTGCAGCCCGACCTGCCGGCTCGCAGTCGCGGAGTCATCGCGTTGCTGGAGGAGAACTGCACCTCGTGCATGCTGTGCGCGCGCGAATGCCCCGACTGGTGCATCTACATCGACTCCCACAAGGAGACGACCCCGCCCGGGCCCGAGGGCGGCCGCGCCCGGCAGCACAACGTGCTGGACCGCTTCGCGATCGACTTCAGCCTGTGCATGTACTGCGGGATCTGCATCGACGTGTGCCCCTTCGACGCGCTCTTCTGGAGCCCGGAGTTCGAATACGCCGACGGTGACATCCGCAACCTCTTGCACGAGAAGGAGAAGCTCGGCGAGTGGATGCCGACCGTGCCGCCGCCGGCTGCGGTCGAGAACGGCGCCGCGGACATCTCCGGGGAGAGTCCGTGACGACGTACGACGTGCTGTTCACCATCGCCGGGGCGATCAGTGTCGCCTCCGGGTTGCTCGCGGTGAGCACCAAGCACCTGGTCCACTCGGCGCTGTGGCTGATCGTCAGCCTCGGCGCCCTGTCGGGTTGCTACTTCGTGCTGGGTGCTGAATTCGTCGCGCTGGTGCAGCTTCTCGTCTACGTGGGTGCCGTGGTGATCCTGGTGCTGTTCGCGCTGATGCTCACCCGGGCGCCGATCGGTAGAAGCCACGAGCACGACACCCCGCTGCTGCAACGCGCGGCGGCCCTCGTCGTCGGCGCGGCCACCGCGGCGCTGCTGGCGACCGTGCTGATCAGTGCGTTCGGCAACGAGCGCAGGCCCGTCGACGGCGGCACCACTCACCAGCTTGCCGGCCGGCTCTTCAGCAGCTGGGTGTGGCCCTTCGAGCTGCTGTCCGCGCTGTTGCTGGTCGCCCTGATCGCTGCGCTCGCGTTGGCGCGCCTGCCGATCGGGCGGAGGGCGCCGAAATGATCCACTCCGCGCTGCCCATGGTCGTCGTCGGGCTGCTGTTCGGCATCGGCCTGTATGGCGTCCTGGCGCGCCGCAACGCCGTGCTGGTGTTGATCGGGGTCGAGCTGATGCTGGCCGCGGCGGGGCTGCTGTTCGTCGCCATCGGGTCCCTGACCAGTGACGCGATGCGGGCCGGACAGGTCATGACGATCTTCGTGATCACCATCGCGGCGGCGGAGATCGCCGTGGCGCTCGGGGTGATCCTGGCGGTCTTCCGCGCCCGCGGCAACATCGACATGGCGCAGCCGGCCGGCCGGCAGGGGGACGACGCATGATGCTCGCGAACAGCAGGTTCGACACCACCACGCTCGCGCTCGACTTCCCGGTCCAGCCGAGCCACCTGGTGGTGTTGTTGCAGGCGGCCATCCCGGTGCTGATCCTGTTGCTGACCCGGCGCAGTGCGCGCGCCTTCGCCGTGGCGAGCGTGTTGAGCTTCCTCGGCCTCGTCGCGGCGATCGCGTTGCTGGTGCAGCACACCCGCGGCGGCGCGATCGCGGGCCCGGACACCATCGGTGGACTCCCGCTCGGCGCCGGCATCCGGGTGCCGTTGCACCTGCAGGTCGACCGGCTGTCCGTGCTCGTCGCCGTCGCGGTCGCGCTGGTGTCCTGGGTCGTGCAGCTCTTCACCCGGTGGTACCTCTACAGCGATCCGCGCTACCGCCAGTTCGCCGCGTCGGTGGGCCTGTTCACGGCGGCGATGCAGCTGGTGGTGCTGTCCGGGGACGTGCTGTTGATCCTGGTCGGCTGGGAGTTGATGGGCTGGTGCTCCTACCTGCTGATCGGTCACGAGTCCGAGCGGCCGAAGGCGCGGCGCGCGGCATACAAGGCGTTCATGGTGACCCGGATCGCCGACACGCCCCTGGTGATCGGGCTGGCCATCCTGTCGCTGGGCGCGCACAGCACCGGCATCGACGACATCGTGCGGCACTGGTCCGCGGCCGCCGACAGCCACGGCACCGCCCTGACGGTCGCCCTGCTGTGCCTGATCTGCGCGGTCGCCGGCAAGTCCGCCCAGGTGCCCTTCCAGGACTGGTTGGCCGACGCGATGGAGGGCCCGACGCCCGCGTCCGCGCTGATCCACGCCGCGACCATGGTCGCCGCCGGCACCGTCGTGCTCGGCAAGCTGGTCGGCCTGCTCGAAGCCTGCGACGCGGCACGGGTGGTGCTGGCCCTGGTCGCCGCGATCTCCGCTGTCGGCGCCGGGGTCCTCGCCTTCTGCCAGCACGACCTCAAACGCCTGCTGGCCTGGTCCACCGTCTCCCAGGTCGGCCTGATGCTGCTCGGCATCGCCGTCGCCGCACAGCACGGGACCGCCGACCTCGGCATCGCGCACCTGCTGTCGCACGCGATGTTCAAGGCGTTGTTGTTCTTGATGATCGGCTGGTTGTCGGTGCTCGTCAGCGGCACCGCCGTCGAGCGGTTGTCCGGTGCGCTGAGCAAGCACCCCGAGGCGCGCCGGATGGTCGGCATCGGGTTGCTCGCGCTCGCCGGTGTGCCGCCGTTCGTCGGCTTCGTGTCCAAGGACCTGATCATCGACGAGGCCGCCCGCCGGGGCATCGACGGCGACCTCACCGCACGGATCGCCTTCGCCGCGCTGGTCTGCGTGGTGTTGCTGACCACGGCATACACGATGCGGATGTGGCTGATCCTCATCCACCGGACCGGTGCCCAGCGGGTGCAGGTGCGTGAGTGGGTCGAGGACAGTTACGACGTGCAGGACGTCGGCATCGTGGAGATGCTCACCGACCTGCCGCAGGTCGACGCGCACGGCCGGCCGACCGAGCGCACGGCGCCGGTGGAGGTGCCGCCCGAGGACGAGCCGGACCTCGAGCCCGAGTTCGGCGAGCAGCAACCCGGTGGGGGTGCCCGGTTCGGTCTGCAACTGCTGGCCGTGCTGTCGGTCGTCGGCGGCCTGCTGGTCGTGTCCCCGATGCTCGACGTGGACTGGAAGCACCCCGACGTCTGGCTCATCGGTGCGTCGCTGCTGCTGATGGGCGCGATCGCGCTGCTGGTGCGGATGATGTCGGTCGGCACGGTCTATGGCGACGCTGCCGCCCGGCTGCCGATCTTCGTACGCGCCTCGGCGTCCCGCGGCTTCGACGCCGACCGGCTGTATGTCGCCTTCGGCCAGGCATTCCTGGCCCTGGCACGCGGGGTGGCTCGGCTCGACGACCGGCTCGACCACGGTGTGCAGCAGTTGCCGGCAGCGGTCGCGGCATTCGTCCGCCGGGCCGACCGGCTGCACACCCGCCGGCCGACCAGCGGTCTGGTGGCGGTCTCGGTCGGACTGGTCGCCGTCGGACTGATGGGGGTGATCCTGTGGTAGCAGCGCTGTTCATCGCGCCGCTGGCACCGGTCGTCGCCGGGCTCGCGCTGGTCGTCGGCGACCGGAGCATCCGGTCCGTGAGCCGGCACACGGCATACATCGTCTCGTTGGTGGCCACCCTCGCCTCGTTGATCGCGTCGATCGCGATCTCCTACGACCGCCCGGTCCTCGACCGGCAGTGGGTGCCCGAGATCGGCATGCGGCTGCACCTGGCGGTCGACGGCATCAGCGTGCCCTTGCTGCTGATGACTGCGGCCGTGGGCGTGCTCGTGGTGGTGCACGCACGCCACGAGCAGCCGGAGGGCGGCACCCCCGCAACCTTCTTCGGCTGCCTGCTGCTGGTGATCGGCGGCGGTATCGCGACCTTCCTGGTGCAGGACGCGATCAGTTTCTTCCTGGCGTTCGAGGTCGTCCTGGTGCCCATGTGGGTGCTCATCGGCCGGTTCGGCGACCGGCGGGACGCCCGCGAACGCGCCCGCGCCGGCAACACGTTCGTGCTCTACACGGTGCTCGGCTCGACGCTGATGCTGGTCGGCATCCTCACCATGTCGTTCGCGGCGGGCACCACCGACCTCGCCGGTCTCGCCGCACATCCGCTGTCGCCCGGCAAGCAGACCGCCGTCGCCGCCGTGCTGCTGATCGGGCTCGGCATCAAGGTGCCGATGTGGCCGTTGCACTCGTGGTTGCCGCGGGCGCACACCATCGCGCCGACCGCAGGGTCGATGCTGCTGGCCGCCGTGCTGCTGAAAATGGGCACCTACGGAGTGGTGCGGTTGGTCATCGCGCCGCTGCCGCAGGGTGTGGAGCGCCTGGCGCCATACGTCGGGACGCTCGCGGTCATCGGCATCGTGTGGGGCGGCCTGGTCTGTCTCGTGGAGCGCAGCCTCAAGCGGCTGGTCGCGTGGTCGTCGATCGCCCACATGGGTTTCGTGCTGCTCGGGCTGATGAGCGGCACCACGATCGGGTTGCAGGCGGCGTTGTTCGCCAACATCGCCCACGGCGCGATCTCCGCGCTGCTCTTCGCGGTCGTCGGTGGCCTCAAGCATCGCTGGGGCGGCGCCGACGACCTGGACCACCTGGACGATTTGGACGCGGTGCGGCGCTCGCTGCGTGACGTGTCGCCACGGTTGAGTCTGGCGCTGGTGATCGGTTTCGCCGCGTCGATGGGGCTGCCCGGTCTGGCCGGTTTCTGGGGCGAGGTGCTGGCGATCTTCGGAGCATGGACACCTGCCGGTGGCCGGCCCGAGGGGTGGTTCCGGGTGCTGGCGATGTTCGCCTCGATCGGTGCGGTGCTCGCCGCCGGATACGCGCTGCGGGTGTTGCGGGTCGTCTGGCAGGGCCGGGCCGAGGGTGGTGCACCGCCGGAGGCGGAACCGGCCGGTGACGCCCGCGGCAACGAGTGGCTGGTGACGTCGGTGCTGAGCACCGCCGTCGTCGTGCTCGGCGTCATACCACTGGTGCTGCTGCAGACCACGTCCGGCGCGGTCGACCACCTGATGGCGGTGATCGGTCGATGAAGCTCAGCTACGACTGGTGGCTGCTCGCCCCGGTGCTGATCCCGGCGATCGGCAGCGTGCTGCTGCTGGTGCTGGACGCCATCGCGCCCCGGCTAGGCCGGGTGCACTGGGCGATCACCGCGCTGCTGCTGCTCGTCGCCGCTGCGGCCGCTGTGCCCGGTGCCCTGCCGTCGGCCGACAACCCGCGCCGCACCTTGTGCCTGTCGGACGGCACCTGCCTGTATGCCGTCGACCACGTCGGGGTCGGGCTGCAGCTGACCGCCCTGGTCAGTGGCGCCGTCGTCGCCCTGATGGCGTTGCCGATCCGGGTGCCGGCCGAGCGCGCCGCCGTGCAAGCCACCCTCGTGCTCGCCGCGACCGCCGGCGCCACGGGTGTCGTCGCCGCCCGCGATCTCGCCTCGTGGCTGGTGATGCTCGAACTCGCCACCCTGCCGGCCATCGCCCTGGTCGCGCTGCGTACGCGCCGCGCCGCGGTCGATGGAGCGCTCGCGCTGCTGACGACGTCGCTGGTCAGCTTCGCGATCACCGTCATGGGGGCGGCCCTGTGGTTCGCCGCGACGGGCTCGGCGCTGTTCTCCGGCGACGCGGTGCTGCAGGCATCGGGTGACGCGGACTCACGGCGCATCCTGGTGCTGGCCGTCGTCTTCATCGTCGCGGGGCTGGCCTTCAAGCTGTCCTTGGTGCCGTTCCACGCCTGGACGCCCGAGGCGTTCGGCGGCGCCTCGGTGCCGATCGGTGCGTTCCTCGCCGTCACGTCCAAGGCCGCGGCGCTGGCGGCGCTGCTGGTCATCTTCCGCGGCGTCACCGTGCTCGGCACGTCGGCGCTCGCCGCGATCGGGGTGCTGTCCGCGCTGTCCATGACCCTGGGCAATCTGATGGCCCTGCGGGAGAAACGCACGCTGCGCTTCCTGGCCTGGTCGACGGTGTCGCAGGCCGGCTGGGTCGTGTTGCCGCTGGCCACCGTGTCCTCCCGTGCGGTGCGCTCGGCCGCCGCCTACTTGATCGTCTACGCCGTCGCCACGCTCGTGGCGTTCGTCGTCGTCACCGCGCTGGCCCACGCCGACGGACGGGAGCACGCGACACGTCTGTCGTCATACGGCGGACTCCTGCAGCGGCGGCCGTTGCTGGCGGTGACCCTCGCGCTCGCGTTGCTGACCCTGATGGGTCTGCCGCCGGCCGTCATCGGGCTGGTGGCCAAGGTGGCTGCGATCGGCCCGGTGGCCGGCGGGCGGCTGTGGATGCTGGCGATCATCGCGGCGATCAACGCCATGCTCGGCGTCGCGGTCTACCTGCGCTGGCTGCGAATCTTGTTCGGCGCGCGCAAGGACCCGGACCACGCCGACGAACTGCACCCGCTGCACCGGGCGCTGGTGATCGTCGGTGCCGCCGCCCTGGTGGTGACCAGCATCGCCCCCCATTCGCTGCTGCAACTCGTGGGCCGGTAGGTCGCTCGGCCGGCGTGCTCGGGTGGTCTGCTCGGGTGGTCTGCTCGGGTGGTCTGCTCGGGGGCCGGCTTCGTCGTACCGAAGTCTCCCCAGGGTGGGGTTTGGTACGGCGGGGGCTCGGGTTCGTGTACCGAAGTCTCCCCAGGGGGGTTTGGTACGGCGGGGGCTCGGGTTGGTGTACCGAAGTCTCCCCAGGGTGGGGTTTGGTACGGCGGGGGCCCGGGTTCGTGTACCGAAGTCTCCCCAGGGGAGAGTTCGGTACGGCAGTGGGCAGCCGACCACGGTCGCGACGGCACACCGGAACAAACGCGTCAGGCACGCACGTTCTCCAGATATGCACCGTCACTTCAACGGCCTCAAGACAGCCGCGCTCTTCGGCGGCATCTGGGTCGTGCTGCTCGCGATCGGCGGGCTCGTGGCCGGTGGTCGCTACATCTGGATCTTCGCGTTGATCGGTGTGGCCACCACGGCATACAGCTACTGGAACTCCGACAAGCTCGCGATCAAGGCGATGCGCGCCTACCCGGTCAGTGAGATCGAGGCGCCGGCGATGTACCGCATCGTCCGTGAGCTGTCGACCAAGGCGGGCAAGCCGATGCCCCGCCTGTTCATCTCGCCGACCGACGCACCGAACGCCTTCGCCACCGGCCGCAGCCCTCAGCACGCCGCGGTCTGCTGCACCCAGGGCATCCTCGACCTGCTCGACGAACGCGAACTACGCGGTGTCCTGGGCCACGAGCTGATGCACGTCTACAACCGCGACATCCTCACCTCCTCGATCGCCGCCGCGCTCGCGGGCATCATCACCTCGATCGCGCAGATGATGATGTGGTTCGGCATGTTCGGTGGCGGTGGCGGCAACGACGACGACCGGCCGAACCCGCTGGCCATGCTGGCGATGGCGTTCCTCGCTCCGGTGGCCGCGAGCCTGATCCAGATGGCCATCAGCCGCACGCGCGAGTACGACGCCGACGAGGACGGCTCGAAGCTCACCGGTGACCCGCTCGCGCTCGCCTCCGCGCTGCGCAAGCTCGAGGCCGGCACGGCCCGTACCCCCCTCGCGCCCGAGCCGAAGGTCGTCAATGCCAGCCACATGATGATCGCCAATCCCTTCCGGGCACAGGACGTTTCACGCCTGATGTCGACTCACCCGCCCACCGAGCAGCGCATCCAGCGACTGGAGGACCAGGCCTACGGCCGGCAGATCTCGCGGTGACGATTTGTCGTTCTCACCGCACGGATCGTTCGTTGTGGCGCGTGCCGGGCATGGGAAACACCGTCGTTGACCCGATCGCCCATACACATCAGGCGTTGGTGACTCGTGGTGCATGGGCGGGCGAGGCGTCCCTCATGGCGTGAAAGGCTGACCGCATGGGTTCTCTGCTGCGCACCGAGGCACAGGCACGTGCCGCGCTGATCGACGTCACGTCCTACGACATCGCGCTCGACCTGGATCAGGGCGAGGAGACGTTCGGCTCGGACACGACCATCCGTTTCACCTGCCGCGCGCCGGGGGCATCGACGTTCCTCGACCTGGACGCGGTCTCGGTCACCTCCATCACGGTGAACGACCAGGAGATCGACCCGGCATCGGTCGTCGACCGCCGGTTGCCGCTGGACGGCCTGCGTGAGGACAACACCGTCCGGGTCCGCAGCACCATGCGCTACCGGCACGACGGCGAGGGCCTGCACCGTGCCGTCGACCCGGCGGACGGTCGCCACTACGTCTACGGCATGTCCTTCTTGGACGCCGGCCCGTCGATCTTCGCCTGCTTCGACCAGCCCGACCTCAAGGCGCCGTACGACGTACGGGTCCGGGCTCCGCAGGACTGGCTGGTCGCGGGCAACGGTGCCGCCCGGCGGACTGCGCCCGGTGAGTGGACGCTGGTCACGACACCGCCGCTGTCGACATACTTCGTGACGATCTGTGCCGGGCCGTATGCCGTGGAGACCGACGAGCACGACGGCATCCCGCTGGGCATCTACGTGCGCGCATCGCTCGCCCAGCAACTCACCGAGCAGCGCGACGACATCTTCGAGGTGACCAAGCAGTCGTTCGACTACTACCACCGGCTCTTCGGGATCCGTTATCCCTGGGGCAAATACGATCAATTCTTCGTGCCGGAGTTCAACGCCGGAGCGATGGAGAACCCCGGCTGTGTGACCCTGCGCGACGACTACATCTTCCGTGGTGCGCACACGCGCACACAGTTGCTCACGCGCGCCAACACGATCAGCCATGAGATGGCGCACATGTGGTTCGGCGATCTGGTCACCATGCAGTGGTGGGACGACCTGTGGCTGAACGAGTCGTTCGCCGAATACATGGCGCACCGCACGGTCGTGGACGCCACGCAGTACACCGAGGCCTGGGTCGACTTCGGGATCACCCGCAAGACCTGGGGCTACGGCGTGGACCGCAGCCCGTCGACGCATCCGGTTGCCGGCGCTCCGGCGCCGGACGCGGAGTCGGCACTGACCAACTTCGACGGCATCTCCTACGCCAAGGGCGCCTCCGCGCTGCGGCAGTTGGCGCTCTACGTCGGTGACGACGCGTTCCTCGCCGGTGTCCGAAAGCACCTGGCGGACAACAGCTTCGGAAATGCCACGATGGCCGACTTCCTCGGCGCCGTCGAGGAGGCCAGCGGACGGTCGCTGACCGAGTGGACACAGGGCTGGTTGCGCAGCTCCGGTGTCGACGACATCCGCCTCGACGTGCAGCACCAGGACGGCACGATCACCCGGGCCGAGCTCGTGGTGACGCCCCCGGACGCGGATCCGGCCACGCGGTCCCACGTGCTCGACGTCGCCGCGCTCAACGACGGAGTCGCCGGCAAACAGGTCCGGCTGCACACCGGCGGAGCACGGACCGACGTTCCCGAACTCGTCGGGACGGCGCGCCCCCGGGTGCTCCTGCCGAACTCGACGGATCTGACCTGGGCGACCGCGGTGCTGGACGAGGAGTCGCTGACAGCGGTGGCCGACGAGGTGGCGGCGGCCGAGGACCCGTTGGTCCGGCTGGGCATCTGGTCCGCCCTGCTCGGCGGCGCCGACACCGGCCGCATCGACCCGCGCCGGGTCGTCGAGGTGTTCGGCGCCTGCTGGCCGCAGGAGCCCGTGCCGTCACTGAGCGACGCCCTGTCCGGTCAGGTGCAGACTCTCTACCCCTATCGTCTTGTGCCGCCGTCGGATTCGGCAGCAGCGCGCGACGCGCTGCACGGCGCTGGACGGCGCCGGCTCGACCAGGTCGACCCGGCCTCACCGGCAGCGCTGACCGCCGCGCGTCTCGTCGTGGCCACGACGACCGACGGGCAGCTGCTCGATCGATGGGCGTCCGACGCCGACCGGCCTGCTGCGGCCGCCGGTGACCAGGACTTCGGCTGGCTCGCAGTCCACCGGCAGGCCGTCCTGGGCCTGGTCGACGACGCGGCGATCGAGCAGGCCGCCACGTCGGACGAGAGTCTCAGCGGCCACCTGTCCCGGCTCGGTGCGCGTGCCGCCCTGCCGACCGAGGAGGCGAAGTCCTGGGCATGGGATCAGTTGTACGGCGAGACGCACCTGTCCAACTACGAAGGCCTCGCGATCGCGCGCAGCTTCTTCGCTGGGTATGCCGAAACCCGCGTCACCGAGATACTGCGCCCGTACGTCGACCGGTTCTTCACTGAATTGCCCGCTGTGCCAGCCAAATACGGCGACATGGCGGCCGAGAAGTTCGTCCTCGCCGCGTTCCCGCACCGTGCTACCGAACCGGCCGTCGCGGATCGCGCCCGCGCGTCGATCGCGTCGGACGACAACTCCGCCGGTGTACGCCGGGCGCTGACCGATGCGCTCGACCGGCTCGACCGCGCACTGGTCGCCCACGAGCGTTTCCCCGCCACCAACGCCACCACGGAAGGCTGAGCACCTGTGTCGTCGCTGCTGCGCACCGAGGCCGAGGAGCGCGCGTCGCTGGTCGACGTCGACTCCTACGCCCTCTCCCTCGACTTCACCCGAGGGGACGAACTCTTCGGCTCCCGGGTGACCGTCCGGTTCCGGTGCACCACCCCGGGCGCCTCCACGTTCGTCGAGTTCGACCCACGAGAGATTCACTCGATCACGTTGAACGGCAACAGGATCGATGACTCCCACGCCAAGGATGGCCGGTTGTGGCTGGATCGGCTGGAGCCGGACAACGAGCTGGTGGTGGACGCGACCATGGGTTACGTCCGCGACGGCGAGGGAATGCACCGTGCCATCGACCCGCAGGACGGGCAGGTCTACCTCTACGGCAGCCCGGCCTCCTCCACCGCCGGCAAGATCTACGCGTGTTTCGAGCAGCCGGACCTGAAGGCGCCGTACGACGTGCAGGTGAAGGCACCGGCGGAGTGGTCGGTGATCTCCAACGGTGCGGCGGATGCGGCACACGACGCGGTCGACGGGTGGCGCAGTTTTGAGACGACCCGGCCGATCGCGACCTACTTCTTCACCGTCTGCGCCGGCCCCTTCGCGCGGCAGACGAGCGAACACGACGGGATCCCGCTGGGCCTCTACGTACGCGCCACACTCGCCGAGGAGTTGCGTGATCAGGCCGAGGAGATTTTCACCGTCACCCGCCAAGGCTTCGACTACTACCACCGGGTCTATGGCATCCGCTATCCGTGGGGCAAATACGACCAGGTCTTCGTGCCCGAGTTCAACATGGGAGCGATGGAGAACCCGGGGTGTGTGACGCTGCGCGACGAGTTCGTCTTCCAGGGTCACGCGTCTCGCGCCGAGCACCTGCTGCGCGCCGTGGTCGTCATCCACGAGATGGCGCACATGTGGTTCGGGGACCTGGTCACCATGCAGTGGTGGGACGACCTGTGGCTCAACGAGTCGTTCGCCGAGTTCCTGGCCCAGCAGGGCACCGCCGAAGCCACCGAATTCACCGAGGCGTGGGTCGACTTCTCGGCGACCCGCAAGAACTGGGGGTATGCCGCCGACCGTGCGCCGTCGACGCACCCGATCGCCGGGACGCCGGCGCCGGACGCCAACGCGGCCCTGGAGAACCTGGACGGCATCACCTATCCCAAGGGAGCGTCGGCGTTGCGCCAGCTGGCGGCATACCTGGGAGAGGAGACCTTCCTCTCCGGTGTGCGGAGATACCTGCGGGCACACGAGTTCGGCAACGCCAGTCTGCAGGATTTCCTGCGGGCGATGAGTGAGGAGAGCGGTGAGGACATCGTGGCCTGGGCGCGCGGCTGGTTGCTGACGCCGGGCACCGACGTCCTCGCCGTGTCCGCCGATGCGGACGGTGTGTCGATCGCCCGCTCGGCACCGCAGCATTACCCGGCGAGCCGGCCGCACGTCACGGATGTCGCGGCCTATCGGGACGGTGTGCTGCTCGGTGCCACCGACCTACGCCTCGATGCGGACGTGACGGCGGTCGACGGCCTCGACCTGGTGGAGCGGCCGAAGCTGGTGCTGCCCAACGCGACCGACCGCACGTGGGCGATCGTCGCGCTCGATCAGGACACCCTGGCGGCGTTGCCGGCCGAACTGCCCCAGCTGGCCGACGCGACGGCGCGCGGCGTCGTCTGGTCGTCGCTGTTCAACGGCGTGGCACTCGGCACGGTGGACCCCGCACTGGTCCTGGACGTCTTCGAGGCTGGCTGGCCCAGCGAGGACGTCGACCCGCTGCTGGAAGCGGTCGCCAATCTGATCAGCGGCATGCTGCCCGGCCGGTTCCTGACCCTGGACCGGACACCAGCCGCGCTGGATCGCCTGGCCGGCACCGGGATGCAGGTCTTCCAGGCTGCCGGCATCCCCGATTCCCGGCGTCTGACGGCGGCCCGGCTGGTCGCCGCCACCTCCGCCGACACCGATCTGCTGCGCGGCTGGCTCGACGGTCGCGGGTTGCCGGACTTCCTCGCCGGTGACGACCAGTTCCGGTGGTCCGTGATCGGCCGGCTGGCGTCGCTCGGCGCGATGGAGAGTGCCGAGATCGGCCACTGGCGGGAGAAGGACCCCTCGGTCAGCGGGGTGTTGCGCTCGTTGTCCGCCCGGACCCGGATCCCGACGGCGGAGGCGAAGGCGTGCGCCTGGTCGCACCTGTTCGACTCGGACAATGCCAGCAGCCACGAACTCAGCGCCGTGGCGAGCGTGTTCTTCGGGCCCACCGACCAGATGGTCACCCGGCCGTATGTCGAGCGCTTCTTTGTCGAGTTGCCCCAGTTGGCAGGCAAACTCGGTGACATGGTGCTTCACCTTCTCGCCGCGGACGGCTTCCCCTCGACCGTGGTTGAGCCCGCCACCGTCGAGGTCGCCGAACGTGCGCTCGAGCGGCAGTTGCCGGCCGGAGTGCGCCGGTCGTGGGTCGACGGCACCAGCCGGCTGCGTGAGCAGCTGCGTTCGCAGGAGGAGTTCGGCGCATGAGCCTGCAGTGGAGCATCCTGGCGGTGCGGCTCGATCGACCCGATGCGCAGCCGTGGGTGGAGGAAGCATCGGACCTGGTGCTGAAAACCGCGTCCGTCGGCAAGCTGCTGCTACTGGGCGAGGTGGCACGCCGCATCGACGACGGCGATCTCGCCGCCGAGCACCGGGTCAGCAGGGCCGGCGCACCGTTCGTGCGCGACTCCGGGCTGTGGCACGCGCTCGACCAGGGCGACCTCTCCGTGGTCGACGCATGCCGGCTGGTCGGCGCGGTCAGCGACAACCTCGCGACCAATGTGCTGCTCGACCTGGTAGGCCTGGATTCGGTGGCGGCATACGGAGATTCGATCGGCGCAAAGCCGATGGAGCTGCTGGATTACATCCGCTCCGAGGCGCGCGACCTGACCGTTCCGGGCACTCCGCCGACCCTGTCGCGGGCCAGCGCAGCATCCCTCATCGGCTATCTGCGCAGGCTGTATGACGGCACTGTGTCCTCCCGGGTGGAGGAGTGGATGTCGTTGAACACCGATCTGTCGATGGTGGCGTCCGCCTTCCACGAGGATCCGTTGGCGCACAACATGATCGACGCGGGCGAGCATCCGGTCCTGATCAACAAGACCGGCACCGACGACGGCATCCGCGCCGACGTCGGGCTGGTCCGCGCCGGTGATCGTGTCGTCGGCTACGCGGCGATCGCCAACTGGCCGACGGACGACTCGCCGCCGGGTCTGGCCTCGGTGCTGGCGCGCATGCGCCGCATCGGTGCCGAGATCCGCGACCGGCTGGCGCAGGACTGACCGACCGTCGTGGGGGGACGGCATCCGCCCCACCGGGGGGGGAGGGCACACCCCGCGCGCGCCCCGGCCCACGGCCAGGCCCGCGCGCCGGGCCGCAAATAAGCGTCCCAGTG
>NZ_JBQCGS010000075.1:0-31068 GCF_051955415.1 Flexivirga sp. | reverse complement strand
CCCCCCGAGCGCACACACCCCACCCCGAGCGGACACCAAAACCCGGCCTGATCTGCCGGTTTTTCGTGTCCGCTGGGTCGTGATGTGTCCGCTCGATCCGCCTGTGGACAACGGTTCCGGGCCGCCCTGAGCTGCAACGATCATGACGTATGACGACACGTCCCGACAGCGCCCCGAGCCGGCTGGATCCGCTGGCCGCCCACATCCGCAACCGGGCAGACCATGTGACGCGATTGCGCTCGCTGGTGGCGTCGTTGCCCGTCGGTCGGCTCGCCGGGGTAGGAATCAGCCTTGGCACCGGTCCTACCGACCGGCGCAAGCTGCGGCGCAATGCCTACGTGGCCGCCGAGTACGACGAGCTGTCATGGCAGGACCAGCTGATCGTGATGGCCTGTGCGGTGCAGGATGCGGCCGCCTGTGACCCGCTCTTCTCGCACCTGACCGCTGCCGCGATCTGGCAGTTGCCGACCATCGGATCACGGTGTCAGCTCGTCGAATACGCCCTCCCGCCGGACGCACGAGGGCGCACGCCGAACGTTCGTCGGCGGAGGAGCGCGCTGACCGCTACGGGCACGGACATCGGAGGGTTACGTGTCACGGCCTACGAGAGGACGATCGTCGACCACGCCCGCCAGGCGAAGCTCGCATCAGGGGTAGCCGTCTGTGATGACGCGTTGCATCGGGGCCTGACCACTCGTGATGCCTTGTTCGCTGAATGGCGCCGAGTACCAACGGGTGCGCGTGGTCGCCGCATGGCGGAGCTCGCCATACATCTTGCCGACGAGCGGGCCGAGTCTCCACTGGAGTCTCTGAGTCGGGTTCGGATGTTCCAGGCGAGCCTGCCGATGCCGGAGCTGCAATGGAAGTTCTTCCACGGCGACGAATTCATCGGTCGCACCGACTTCTACTGGGAGCACCTGGGGCTGGTGGGGGAATGCGACGGCAAGCTGAAATACGTCGTGGAACAAGAAGATCCGGGGCGCACCGCCGTCGACGCGCTGCTGGGGGAGAAGCGGCGTGAGCTACTCCTGCGACGTCACCGGGGCGTGCGAGACGTTGCTCGGTGGGACTGGGACGAGGCCCTGCCGGCGGGCATGTTGCCCGGCATCCTCGCGGCCCACGGCGTCCGGTCGGTGCTGGACGGTGGGTGGCCGGTCCCCGACGGACCGCTGCCGAGGCGTGCGTTCGTCATCTGACCGGCGCCCCCGATCGAGCGGACACGAAACTCCCGGGCGGACACGATCCAGGGGCCGATTCCTGCGAAATTGTGTGTCCGCTCGGTGGTGTTCGTGTCCGCTCGGTGAGGAGGGCTACTGGAAGAGCTGTTCGGCGATGTAGTGACCGGTCCTCGGCGAGGGCGGGATCGCGAAGAGGCCGGAGCCGACGTGCTTGACGTATTCGTTCAGCAGGTCGGCCGCGCCCAGCTTGCGCTGCAGCTGCACGAAGTGTGCCGGGTCGTTCTGGTAGCAGACGAACAGCAGCCCGGCGTCGAGCTGACCGAACTCGTTGATGCCGTCGGTGTAGTTGTAGCCACGACGCAGGATCTTGATGCCGCCGTTGTTCTCGTGGGCAGCGAGCGCGATGTGCGACGTGGGCGCGATCACCGGGTTGCCGTCCGCAGTCTTCGCCCGGAAGTGCGGTATGTCGTGCTCGGCGCGCCCGGTGAGCGGTTCGCCCTCGGTCTTGCCGCGGCCGAAGATGTGCTCCTGGTCGCTGACCCGGTCGGCGTCCCAGGTCTCGATGTTCATCTCGATCTTGCGGACGACCTGGTAGGTGCCGCCGGTCATCCAGTCCGCGTCCCGTAGCCAGACGTACTTGTCGAAGTCGGCGGTCGTGCTGATGTTGCGGGTGCCGTCCTTGAAACCGAAGAGGTTCCGCGGCGTCTGCTGACCCTTCCCGGCCGATGCCCGGCCGAATCCCATGACGGTCCACCGGGTTTGGACGGTGTCGCGCGCCATACGGGCCAGGTTGCGGATGGCGTGGTAGCAGACCTGCGGATCGTCGGCGCACACCTGCACCGACAGATCGCCGTCACTCGTGGCGGCAGCCAGGTTGTCGCTGGGCAGCTTCGGCAACGGGTGGAGCAGCTTCGGGCGCTGGGCGGCCAGGCCGAATCGATCGTCGAAGAGCGAGGGACCGAGCCCGATGGTCACCGTGAGACTGGCGGCGTCGAGCCCGAGTGCCTCGCCGGTGTCTCCGCCGACCCCGGCGTCCGACGACGGCTGCACTTGCCCGATCGGTTGTGCACTCATCAGCTGGGCACTGGCGGCGGTCCAGCGTGCGAGCAGGGACTGCAGGTCAGTCCGCAGCGACCCGTCGACCAGGTCGAAGGTCATGAAGATCGAGTAGCGCTGGGGCGGTGTGCGTATGCCGACGGGCTCCGGCTGGTCGTAATAGGGGTACCGCGTCGTGAGGTCGATCGCATCCTTGTCCGCTGCCTCGGCAGAGTGCGAGCGGGACGCATCCATGCCCCACGAGGCGCCGACGGCGAGGGCGCCCGCCGCCACCCCGCCGGCGGCTCCCTGGAAGAGCCGCCGGCGGGGGAGGCCCGAGGTCCCCTCCGGAGTCTGCTGTTCGCTCAACCCGCGGTCGCCACCTTCTGCGCGATCTGGGACAACGGGTCCTGCAGCGCCTGCACCTTCTTGCTGAGCGTCGCCGCGTCGGTCTTGCGCAGCTGGGCGGTCCAGGGCTTGAATCCGCCGAGCGAGGCACCGTCGCGGTAGGGGTTGAGCGCGTTGGTCACATTGGTGAACTGCTTGCTCACCCGGGCGGTCAGGGCCGGGTCGATCTTCTGCAGTCCGGGCTTGAGGAAGGCGAACGCCTGCTGTGCGCCCTCGACGTTCGAGGCGAAGTCGGCCAGATCGGTGTGGCTGTACTTCTCCTCCTCGCCCTTGATCTTGTTGGTCTGCACCTCTTCCAGCAGACTGGCTGCCCCGTTGGCCAGATCCTCCGGCTTGTAGGTGATGCCCTTGACCAGGCCGGCGAGCTTGCTGACGTTGCCGTGCAACTCCTGGGCGTACTTCTTCGTCCGGGCGGTGATCTTCCCCTCCTGCCACAGGTCCTTCTCGATGGCGTGGAAGCCGTGCCATCCGACCTTGGGGTCCAAATTCGACTGCCGCATGTCGATCAGGTAGTCGAGGTTGCCGGCGTTGTCGCCCGGCTTGTATCCCGGCAGGACGAAACCACCGACATCCGACTCGATCTTCTCGTAGAACGGGCGTGCCCCGGCATACGCCTTCTTGGCGGCAGCGACGTCGCCGTTGTCGATGGCGGACTGCAGTTTTGCGACGCCGGTGACCATGTCGGCGGCATTCTGGTTGACGAACGTGGCGTAACCCTTGGTGCCCTGCGCCAGGATGGTGGCCGTCGAGCCCGACGCAGCGGCAGCCGCCTTGCCGGTGACGGTGAACGGGACCGTCTCCTTCTCAGCGCCGGGGCAGTAGAGCTGGTACTTGCCGCCGGACAACGTGACCGTGAATTTCACCGGAGCGAGCCCGGGAGCGAGGTTCTCCTTCTCACCCAGGATGCGCTGATCGCTCTGCAGCTCGATCTCGGTGATCGCCGTGGCGTCCTTGTTGGTCACTGTGAAGGTCACCGGCCCGGCCGGCGCCGAAGTGTGGTCGGGTCGGCATCCATCAGCGCCGGTCAGGGTCACCTTGACCTGCGCCGCACCGCCGGACACCTTGGCCGCGGCGCTCGTCGCACCGGCGCTGGCGCCCTCGGCCGAGCTGCCGGAGGACGACGATCCGCAGGCGGCGAGCGTCACGGCGATCGCGACGGCCGCGACGGTCCCGGCAACGTGACGGATGGGGTGGCTAAGCATGTGCTGAGCTCCTCGGGGAGTGATGGGTTGACGGTGCACCGACCCGTGTGCCGGTGCGGGGCAGCCGGCGGCGCGCACGGAACGCGACGACGGCGAGAGCGGCGCCTGCCACAAGCAGGCCGAGCGGCACGACGCGGCCCCAGAACTTCGCCGAATCACGTTCTCCGGCAAAGTGGTTCAGTGCGGCGGCGAAGTCGTCGCTGTATGCCGGACTCACCGACCAGGACGCGCTCGGGGCGGACATTCCGGCCGGCAGCGTCGCTCCCGGGGCGATGGTCAGCGTGCGCTGGGTGCTCAATCCTCCGCCGCTGAGGCTGACGCTGGCGCGTGCGGTACGCATGGCGTCATACAGCTTGCCGTGGCTGGTCCACGCCTCGACCGTGTCCGACAGCTGCCAGCTCGCGCGGTAGGGGCCGGGGTCGACACTCGGGTCGATGCCGACCGGCACCCGGCCACCGTTGAGGGCGGTCACCTGCGCCAAGGTGAGCGTCGCCGGGCGCTGTGCGTCGGTCGCGGTCGGCAGTATGCCGGTGAAGTGGCGGGTGCGAACGCCCGCCACGACCGCGCGGCCCGCGGAGCGCAGCCGGATCTGCTCGCCGGCCGACCGGTGCAGCGCTCCGTCGCTGAGCCGCACCGAGCCGGCCGGGCTGCCGGCGGCGTCGACGATCGGAGCCGAGGCGGGCACCTCCAGGTGGGCGGACGGCACGACGGCGAAGGCCGCGACGGCGCCGACCAGACAGCCGCCCGCGAGGGCCAGCTTCAGGCGCACACCCTGTATGGCGCTCGGGCGGTGCGCGGCCGGCCAGAGGGCCATCAGCGCCATGGGCACGACGTAGAGGAACCAGCCGAGCACCTCGATCAGCCGGGGGTCGGCGGGTATGCCGAGCACACCGGTGAAGATGGCGCTGCGGATCGAACCCGCCGGGGCCAGCCAGTGCAGGTCGACGGTCCTGCCCTGCCCGGCGTTGAGCCAGCCGGCCTCGTGGGCGGTGCGCAGGGCGGTGACCACCAGGCCCGCGGCGACGAGGATCAGGAAGGCGCTGGTGCCCTTGAAGAACTTGCCCAGGTTGAGCGAGACACCACCGGTGTAGAGACCGATGCCGAGCAGCACCGACGCACCGATGCCGAGCGCTGCTCCCGCGATGGCGCTAGTCGTGTTGGTCGCGGCCTGGAAGGTGGCCAGCAGGAAGACGGCGGTCTCGAACCCTTCCTTGAGCACCGCGAGGAACGCCATGAGGACCATCGCCCGTGAGGTGCCTTCGCCGAGGGCGCTCCGCGCGGCCGACTCGATCTCGCCCTTGAGCCCGCGCGAGTGCGTGCTCATCCACACGATCATCCCGGTGACGAAGACCACCGCGACGGCGCCGATGACGGTCTCCATCATCTCCTGCTGGCGTTGCGGCAGGCCCGATTCGACCACCTTCAGCACGACGCCCACCGCGACACTGATCGCGACGCCGGCGCCGACCCCGATCCACATGGTGGTGAGCCGGTGGCCGTTCTTCTTCAGGAACGCTGCGATGATGCCGACGATCAACGCCGCTTCGAGGCCCTCGCGCAGGCCGATCACGAATGTCGCGAGCACGGACACCTCTCTGCGGGAATTAGGTAAGCCTCAACTAAGTGAGGTGAGCATATCCCTACCGTTCCCGCGTCCGCCACATCGGGCAGCCACTACTCTCGTGGCCATGACGCTGGGAGCCGTATGAGTGAGCCGCTGGTCGCCGGAGTGGACAGTTCCACGCAGTCCTGCAAGATCGTCGTCTGTGAGGCCGCGACCGGGCGCATCGTGCGGGAGGCGCGGGCCGGCCATCCCGACGGCACGCAGGTCGATGCTGGAGCATGGTGGGCGGCATACGAGAAGGCACGGGCCGGTGGCCTGCTGGACGGTGTGCGGGCGATCGCCGTGGGCGGGCAGCAGCACGGGATGGTCACGCTGGACGACGCCGACGGCCTGGTGCGCGACGCCATGCTCTGGAACGACACCAGCTCGGCGCCGCAGGCGGCGGGCCTGATCGACGAGCTCGGCGGTGCGCCGGCCTGGGTCGACGCCGTCGACCTGGTGCCGGTGGCCAGCTTCACCGGCACCAAACTGCGCTGGTTGGCCGAGCACGAGCCGGACAATGCTGCCCGCACTGCCACGGTGGTGCTGCCACACGACTGGCTGACTGGGCGGATCCTCAAGGACGGCAAGGCATTCGAGGGTTGGACGACAGACCGGGGCGACGCGTCGGGTACGGCGTACTGGTCACCGGTGACCGGCCAATACCGCCCGGACCTACTGCAGCGTGCCTTCGGTCGCGACGTGCAGGTGCCGCGCGTCGTCGCCCCGTCCGAGGCCGCGGGCCGGACGGCGGACGGCATGCTGGTGGCCGCCGGCACCGGCGACAATGCCGCCGCGGCATTGGGGCTGGCGATCGAGCCGGGTGACATCGTGGTGTCGCTGGGCACCAGCGGTGCGGTGTTCACCGTGCACGACCAGCCGGTCGGGGACGTCACGGGTGCCGTCGCCGGTTTCGCCGACGCGACGGGCCGCCACCTGCCGCTGCTGGCGACCCTCAATGCGGCTCGCGTGCTGGTGGCCGCGGCGCACACCCTCGACGTGGACCTCGCCGGCCTCGACGCACTGGCGGCGCAGGCCCCGATCGGGGCCGGCGGCCTCACCCTGCTGCCCTACCTCGACGGTGAACGCACTCCTAATCTGCCGGCCGCGCGCGGGACGTTGGCCGGGATCACCCGTGCCAACGCGACGCCGGCGCACCTGGCGCGTGCGTATGTCGAGGGCATGCTCGGCAACCTCAAGGGCTGCATCGATGCGCTGGCGCGCAACGGCATTCACGGCCGGCGTGTGCTGCTGATCGGTGGAGCCGCGGCGGCGAGCACCGTTCGCTCGGCCGCGGCTGACATTTTCGGGGTGCCGGTGCTGGTCCCGCAGCCGGCCGAATATGTCGCGTTGGGCGCCGCCCGGCAGGCGGCCTGGGCGTGGAGCGGCGTCGAGGCTCCGCCGGCGTGGGACGTGCCGGTCGCGGCGACCGTCGAACCGTCCGATCCGGCGGCGGGCGCCGCGGCGGCGGCCCGCTATCGCGAGATGGTCGACGCGACACACCCGGGGGCGGTCGTCCGCTGACGTTGCGTACATGACGAAGCCGACCGGGCTGCTGTGGTGCCGGTCGGCTTGGTCGTACGGGGCGGATGCGCTGCGGTCAGTCGTCGCCGCGTTCGTAGGCGAGTTGCTCGGCATACGGCCGCATGCGCGGGAGTTCGCGCTGCTCGGACGACTGCTGGTGGGTGCGCGTCATGTGAGCTCGGTGCAACTGGTCGAGCATCCTGGAGGTGGTGCGGTGCACGACGGGGGAGGTGCGTGGTGGCATCCCAAGGTCCTTTCGCTTGCTGGCTCCGGCGGACAGTAGGTGTAACGGAGGGGTCCTCCGATTAATTCCCGGCGTGGCGAGTGTTTCCGCGTCTCCGACCTGGTGGAACACAACCTGAGCGCCCGGTGAGATTTTCGTCTCACGGGTGGTAAATGGGTCGCGCGTCAATATTTCGATATGGAAGTATTGAATCTGGTCGTTCTGACGACTCTCGTCCTGTTCTCCACACCTGTGAAGGAGTGACTCCCGTATGTCGTTCAGCCCCTACCAGCGCGTGTTGAGCATCAGCGATGCCCGGCGGGTGTTGCTCCTGGGTCTCCTGCTGCGGATCCCGATCGCCTCGGCCGCCGTCGTGCTCACGCTGCACGTCGTGCAGTCGCTCGGCCGCTCGTACTCGGAGGCGGGCCTGGTGGCCGCCGGAGCCACGCTGGCGATCGCCGTTTCCGGACCGTGGCGCGGGAAGCTGCTGGACCGGATGGGACTGCGCCGCGTCGTGCTGCCTTCACTCGTCGTCAACGCCGTGTGTTGGGCGATCGCGCCGTTCGCGGGCTACTGGATGTTGCTCGTACTCGCCACCGTCGCAGGGCTTTTCATCGTCCCGACGTTCTCGATCATCCGGCAGGGCGTGATCGCCGCCGTGCCCGACAGCGACCGCCGCACAGCCCTGTCGGTGGACAGCATGAGCGTCGAGCTGGCGTTCATGGTCGGCCCGGTGCTCGCCGTGTGGCTCGCCACGGCTTTCGACACCCGCTTCGTGCTCTGCGGGATCGAGTTGGCCGGTGTGCTGGCCGGCGTCGCGCTCTACGTCCTGAACCCGCCGCTGCGCGGGGCCGACCCCGAGACCGACGCCGCCGGCCAGGTCGTCCCGCGTCGCGCCTGGTTCCGGGCCGGCTTCCTGGCGATCTGTGGCGCGGCTGCGGCCTGCACGATCGTGCTCGGTGGCAGCGACGTGGCCATCGTCGCCGCCATGCGCGAATTCGACGCGGTCGGCCAGATGAGCATCGTGCTGGTGCCCTGGGCAGGTGGTTCGCTGTTCGGCGGCCTGATCTACGGCGCCGTGTCCCGTCCGGTCCAGCCGTTCCTGCTGCTGCTCGGCCTGGCGGTGGCCACCGCGCCGATGGCGCTCGCCGGTGGCACGTGGTCGCTGGCCGCGATCGCCCTGATCGCGGGCCTCTTCTGCGCTCCGACGATCACCGCCACGGTGGATGCTGTGAGCCGGGTGGTGCCGTCCGCCGCCCGCGGTGAGGCGATGGGCTGGCACGGGTCGTTCATGACCGCCGGCTCCGCCCTCGGGGCCCCGCTGGCCGGCGCAGCCATCGACTCGACCGGGTTCGGCGGCGGCTTCCTGCTGGTCGCCGCGATCGGCGCCGCCGTTGCACTGACCGGGTATGGCGCCCTGCACCTGCACCGTCGCCGTGTCGCCATGCACGCACTCGCTGCTTGAGGCCTCACTAGGGTGGTGCCGTGACCTCGGTGGCGGTGTTCTTCCTCGGCGGCACGATCAGCATGACCGGCACGGACGCCGCTGGTGCGGTGGCCCGGCTGACCGGCGCGGACCTGCTGCGGGCGCCGGAGGTGGCCGCGCTCGGCATCGAGGTCGACCACGTCGATTTCCGGGCCGTCGGCAGCTCCCGGATCGGCATCGCGGATGTGACGGAGCTGGCCGCCGCCGCGGACCGGGCGGTGCGTGGTGGCGCCGACGGCGTGGTCGTCGTGCAGGGCACTGACACCCTGGAGGAGACCTCGTTCCTGCTCGACCTGTGGTGGGGGCGTCCGGAGCCGCTCGTGTGCACCGGTGCGATGCGCAATCCGAGCCTGCCCGGCCCGGACGGGCCGGCGAACCTGGTGGCCGCGTTGCGGGTCGCGTCCGACCCGGCGAGCCGGGATCGTGGTGCGCTCGTGGTGCTCCACGACGAGATCCACGCCGCGCGGTTCGTCGCCAAGCGGCACACCAGCAGCGTCGGCGCCTTCGTCTCACCGAACGCCGGCCCGACGGGGCGGGTGGAGGAGGGACGGGTCCGGTATGCCGCCAGGGTGCCCCGGCGTGCACCCATCGGCCCGCCCGTGCGCGACGTCCGCGTGCCGCTGATCGTCTCGGTGCTCGACGACGACGGCATGCTCTTCGACGCCGTCGGGGACGCCGACGGGCTCGTGGTCGCTGCCTTCGGCGTCGGCCATCTGCGGCCCGAGATCGCCGACCGCGCCGCCGCACTCGCGCGCACGCGGCCGGTGGTGCTGGCGTCACGGACCGGCGCCGGCGCCGTGCACGTCGCGACCTACGGCGGCCCGGGCAACGAGCGCGATCTGGTCGCCCGCGGACTGCTACCGGCCGGGACCCTGGACGCCTACAAGGCGCGGTTGCTGCTGCTGGCCCTGCTCGCCCGCGGGTTGGACGGCGCCGAGACGGCCGCCGCATTCGCCGAGTATGTCGGTGCGGACGCCTAGTGTCGTTCCGGTGAGCCCATCACCACGCGTCGACTCGCTGTCGGCGGCTCAGGCCCGGCGGATCGGTCTGGTCGCGCAGGGATTCCGCGACCCGCGACACCAGCCCCCGACCATGCGCACCCTCGCGCGGACCCTCGACCGGACCGGGCTGTTGCAGATCGATTCCGTCAACGTGCTGCAGCGTGCCCACTTCATGCCGCTGTTCTCCCGGATGGGTGCCTATGACGTCGGCCTGCTCGACCGTGCCGCGGGGCGTGCGCCGCGGCGGCTGGTCGAATACTGGGCGCACTGCGCGGCATACATGCCGGTCGAGCTGTGGCCGGTGATGAGCCACCGGATGCGCGACCACGCCGCCCGCGGGCACAGCTGGTTCGGCCTGCCCGACGACCCGGGCCTGCCCGAGGCGCTGCTGCGGGAGATCGAGCTGGGTGGTGCCGCGACCGCTCGCGACCTGGACGACGGGTTGCCACGCACGAAGGACAACTGGGGCTGGAACTGGTCGAAGACGAAGAAGGCGCTGGAGTTCCTCTTCTTCGCCGGTCGGCTGAGCGTGTCCCGGCGCAACGCGGCGTTCGAACGCGTCTACGACCTGCCGGAGCGGGTCATCCCTTCGCACATCCTGGCCGGTCCGGAGCCGACGCTGTTCGACGCGTCCCGCGAATTGCTCCGCCGCGCGGCCCGATCGTACGGCGTCGCAACCGAATTCGACCTGCGGGACTACTTCCGGCTGCAGACCCCGGGCAACGTGCACCTTCCGCAGGTCGGCCCGGCGCTGCGGTCCCTCGTCGAGGACGGCGAGCTGCTGCCGGTGGCGGTCGAGGGCTGGCGCCGGCCGGCATACCTGCACCGTGACGTGACGGTGCCGCGCACGGTCGAGGCGCGTGCACTGCTGAGCCCGTTCGATCCGCTGGTCTGGCACCGGGAACGCACTGAAGCGCTCTTCGATTTCTTCTACCGCATCGAGATCTACGTCCCCGAGGCCAAGCGCGTGCACGGCTACTACGTGCTGCCGTTCCTGCTCGGCGACCGCATCGTCGCCCGGGTCGACCTCAAGGCCGACCGGCGGGGGAGCGCCCTGCAGGTCCTCGGTGCGTATGCCGAACCCGGCGCCCCGCCGCACACGGCGGCCGAGTTGGCGAGGTCGTTGCGCGAACTGGCCGATTGGCTCGGTCTGGCCGACCTCGTCGTTGCCGGCCGCGGCGACCTGGCCGGGCCGCTCGCCGCGACGGCGGCGTGATCGTCTCGACCGCGGGGCGCTCGCGGCGGGGTCCTCGCGAAGTATTCGGGGGAGCGCAGCGGAGGAGAAACTTCGTGGGGTGCTCAGGCCCAGCGGTACTCCACCTCCGGGCGGCCGGCGCCCGCATACCGGGAGCGCCGCACGGCCAGCCCCGCGTCGCACAGGTGCTCGGCATACCGCCGCGCGGTGACCCGGCTGACCGGCAGTTGCCCGGCGAGGTCGCGCGCGGACAGCGCGGTCGGGCTGTGCCGCAGCACGGTGCTGACCCGATCGAGCATCTCCTGGGACAGCCCCTTGGGCAGTTCGGTGGGTCGACTGGGCCGGAGCGATCCGAGCATCTGGTCGATCTCCGACTGGTTGGTGACGGACGAAACACCCTGCGCCTGCTCGACATACGCGCGATATGCCTCGAGCCGATCACGCAGGGTGCGGAAGGTGAACGGCTTCAGGACGTACTGCACGACACCGAGCGACACCGCGGAGCGCACCACCTCCAGCTCGCGAGCCGACGTGACCGCGATGACATCGGTGCGGTGCCCGGCCGAGCGCAGTGCGCGCACCACGTCGAGGCCGTGCCGGTCCGGCAGGTTCATGTCCAGCAGCACGACGTCCACCGGCCCGTCCTGCAACTGCTGGATCGCCTCGTGGCAGGTGCCCACGGTCGCGACGACCGAGAAGCCCTCCACCCGGCCGACGTATGCCGTGTGCGCCTCGGCGGCCACCGGTTCGTCCTCGACGACGAGGACGCGCAGGTCGGTCATCCGCGTTCCTTCCGATCAGTGGTCGTCAGGGGCCGGACCGGCAGCCGGACGACGAAACGGGTGGGCGGGCCGAGCACTTCGACGGTCCCACGCACGCGAGCAACCGACTGGGCGACCAGTGCCAGCCCGACACCGCGGCGTCCCGCGTGTCCCGACTCCTTGGTGGAGTAGCCGCGCCGGAACGCCTGCTCCACGTCACCGCTGAGGCCCGGTCCGTTGTCGGTGACCGTCAGTGTCGCCCAGCCGTCGCGCAGTTGCGCGTCGAAGCGCACCACCCGGTCGCCGTCCAGGTCGCTGACCGCGTCGAAGGCATTGTCGACCAGGTTGCCCACGATCGTCACCAGGTCCGCGGTCGGCGCGGCGTGCTCCGGCACCGTGGAATGCGGCGCGATCTGCAGCGTGATGCCTCGCTCGCGGGCCTGTGCGGCCTTGCCCAGCAGCAGCGCCGTGATCGCCGGCTCACCGTCGATCGCGCCGACGACCCGGTCGGTGAGGCCCTGCGCCTGGTCCAGTTCCTCGGTGGCGAAGTCGAGCGCCCGGTCGGTGTGGCCCAGTTCGATGAGGGAGACGATCGTGTGCAGCCGGTTGGACGCCTCATGGGTCTGCGAGCGCAGCGCCTCGGTCAGGCTGCGTGCGGAGTCGAGTTCGCCGGTCAGTGCGACGAGCTGGGTCCGGTCACGCATGGTCACGACATACCCCAGCGGCTTGCCGCCGGGCGCGACGCCGGCCTTGCTGACCACCAGCGTCCGGCCGCCGGCGATCTGCAACTCGTCGTGGCGTGCGGTGTCGTCGGTGAGGGTGGCGATCATCGGCGCGGGCAGGCCGAGACCGGTGGCCGGCCGATCGGTGAAATCCGGTGGCAGGTCGAGCAGCCGGACGGCTTCGTCGTTGGCCACCCGGATCCGGCCGGTCAGGTCGATGAGTAGCAGGCCATCGGTGACCGCGTGCAGCACCGCGTCGTAGTAGTCGTACATCTCCTGCAACTGCTGGGCACCCAGACCGTGGGTCTGCCGGCGCACCCGGCGCGCCACCAGGGCGGTGCCGAGCCCGACCAACAGGGCGGCCAGCAGGCCGGCGCCCAAGACGGTGGGCAGCTGCTCGCGGACCTGATGGCTGACCTCCTCCTTGCGGATGCCGACCGACACCAGGCCGATCACCCGGCCGTGGTCGAAGACCGGCACGACGCACCGGCGGGACGGACCGAGCGTGCCGGTGTAGTCCTCGACCACCTGGCGGCCGGCGGCCGCCGGGCGGATGTGCCCGACGAACTGCTCGCCGATACGCGCCGGATTGGGGTGGCTGTAGCGGGTGCCGGTCGGGCTCATGACGACCACGAAGTCGGTGTGGGTGCGCTTGCGCACACCTTCGGCGAGGGGTTGCAGCGTCGCCGACGGGTCGGCGCTGTGCAGGGCGTGCACCACCTCGGGGGTGGCGGCGACCGATGTCGCGACGGCCAGCACCTGTGCGGTCGCCCGGTTCGTGCTGTACCGACGGGCTTGCAGGAAGACGCCTCCGACGCCGGCCGCGATCACCAGCAGCGCGACGACGACCTGCAGCGCGAACGTCTGCGTCGCGACCGACCAGCGACGCGGGGACCGCACGGGAACCCTGCGACGCATCGTCACCTCGCTCATGAGCACCACTCGTTGAACACAATGAACACAAACGTGACCGGCATCACGCCCCGCGCCATTGTCGTGCAGGTCGCCCGGGCCAAGGGCGAGGACCGGGACACGACATGTGGGAGAAGTGATGAGCACACCAGCGCAGCACACCGTCGCGAGCAGCCCGCCGGGGCCGGCGCGCAAGGACCGCACGCACTATCTGTATGCCGCCGTGGTGATCGCGATGATCGCCGGCATCGCCGTCGGCATCATCTGGCCGGACTTCGGCGTCGAGCTCAAATGGCTGGGCACCGGATTCGTGAATCTCATCAAGATGATGATCTCACCGATCATCTTCTGCACGATCGTGCTCGGCATCGGGTCGGTCCGCAAGGCGGCCGCCGTCGGCCGCATCGGCGGCCTCGCACTCGGCTACTTCCTGGCGATGTCGACGGTCGCGCTGGCCATCGGCCTGCTGGTCGGCAACATCGTGCACCCGGGTTCGGGCCTGCACCTGACCGCGCAACTGGCCGCGACCGGCCATCAGCAGGTCGACAGCGGCAGCGGCGGCACCGTCGACTTCGTCCTCGGGCTGGTGCCGGACACCTTGGTCTCCGCGCTCACCTCCGGGTCGGTGCTGCAGACCTTGGTGGTGGCCCTGCTGGTCGGCTTCGCCCTGCAGAAGCTGGGCAGCGCCGGCGAACCCATCCTGGCCGGCATCAAGCACTGCGAGCGGCTGGTCTTCCGGCTGATGCAGATGATCATGTATGTCGCCCCGGTCGGGGCCTTCGGAGCGATGGCCGCCGTCGTGGGCGCCACCGGCTGGAAGGCCCTGCAGGGCCTGGCCGTGGTGATGATCGCGTTCTACATCACCTGTTTCCTGTTCGTGTTCGGCGTACTCGGCTCGATCCTGTGGGTGGTCGCCCGGGTCAACGTCTTCTCGTTGCTGCGCTACCTGGGGCGCGAGTTCCTGCTGATCCTGTCGACGTCGTCCTCGGAGTCGGCGCTGCCACGGCTGATCGCCAAGATGGAACACCTGGGCGTCGCCCGACCGGTGGTCGGCATCACCGTCCCGACCGGCTACTCGTTCAACCTGGACGGCACCGCGATCTACCTGACGATGGGTTCGCTGTTCATCGCCGACGCACTGGACAAGCCCTTCAGCCTGGGCCAGCAGATCTCGCTGCTGGTCTTCATGGTCATCGCGTCCAAGGGCGCCGCCGGCGTCACCGGCGCCGGCCTGGCGACCCTGGCCGGTGGCCTGCAGTCACACCGTCCGGACCTGGTGCAGGGGGTCGGCCTCATCGTCGGCATCGACCGGATGATGAGCGAGGCACGGGCGCTGACCAACTTCGCCGGCAACTCGATCGCCACGGTGCTGGTCGGGCACTGGACGCACAGTCTGGACCGGGTGCAGATGGAGGCGGTGCTGAGCGGAACGGCGCCGTTCGACGAGAGCATGCTCGACCAGGCCGCGGAGTCCACCCGTGCGGCGCCTGCCGACACACCGCCGCAGCGGGACGAACTGGTCACCGCCGGCTGACGGCGCCCGTGACTGTCCCGTGACTCCTGCTGGCCCGTCCCGGCGCACCGCGCGCCGGGACGGGCTAGCAGCCGTCCGGACCCGGCGCCGGCAGCACGTCGTCCTGCAGTGCGCCCTCGGCGTGCAACCACAGCGACACGATGTTGGCGCCGAACGCCGAGGAATACGACGTGGACTCCACGCAACCGCCCTGGTTGAGGCCGCCGATCATCCCGACCACCTTCGGGCGGCCTGCGCTGGTGACCAGCCATGGACTGCCGCTGCTGCCGCCGACGTAACCGTGGCAGTCGAAGCTGGGGTGGCCCTCGGTCCAGTAGACGGTCGTCGTGCAGTCGATGGGTTCGTCCGCGTCGTTGTTGTACGCGACGTCGGTCACCACCTGTCCGGAGGCGGGCGCCAGGCCGACGTCGGCCGCGCCGGTGACCGATTGCAGCGTGCGCGGGTGGCCGTCGATCGTCTGCGGCGCGACCTTCAACATGGCCATGTCCTGCTGCGGATCCTGATCCTGCAGCCACCCCGGCAGCGCGTACGCGGCGGTGACCGTCCAGCGACCTTCCGGGGTCTTTCCGCTGTGCCAGTCCGGCGCGAAGGTCCACCCGGCGCCGGAACCCGACACGCAGTGCGCGGCGGTCAGCACCAGATCGCCGGTGTGCGAGTTGATCACAGTGGCCGTGCAGCTCTGCTGGTCGGCGTGCGGCGCGAAGATCACGCCGACGAAGGGGCGCCCCGGACTGGGCGCCGCCGACGGTGTGCTCTGTCCCGGCTGAGCCACCGCCGAGCCGCCGGCGAGGGCGGCGGCGATCAGCGCGCCGACGCCGAGTGCGCAGCGGCGCAGTGTGGTGCGCATGGGTGGGCGGTCTCCTTCCGGCGTCCCGAGCGCGATCATGGTAGGGGAGAGACCTGATGGTCGGTGCGGCCCGATTTCGTGCTCCTCGCCGCAGGCGATAGCATGGTTGTCACCGACTGGTCCGGCGCGTGCCGGAGCAGTGTGCAAGAGGAGCTGAAGCTTCCACCTCGAGCGGCAGGCATGTCGCCAGGTCCGGTCCAGTGACGAGCAGTCGTCACTCGCAGCGTATGACGCCGCGGTGACTGCATGTGTCGACGCTGTGCTGCAGGCAGAGGCTTCTCGCGCACCACGATGGGTGACGAGGAGCCTTTCTTCGTTTCCCGCAGCAACCGCAGCACCACGAACACGAACGAAGGAGCTTCACATCAGCGCTGAGCCTCGTATCAACGACCGCATCCGGGTTCCGGAAGTGCGGTTGGTTGGGCCGAACGGAGAGCAGGTCGGGATCGTGCGCGTCGAGGACGCGTTGCGTCTGGCCGCTGAAGCAGATCTCGACCTGGTCGAGGTCGCACCCATGGCCAAGCCGCCCGTGGCAAAGCTCATGGACTACGGCAAGTTCAAGTACGAAGCCGCCATGAAGGCCCGTGAGTCGCGCAAGAACCAGGTCAACACCGTCATCAAGGAGATCAAGCTCCGCCCGAAGATCGACCCGCACGACTACGGCACCAAGAAGGGCCATGTCGAGCGGTTCCTGTCGGCGGGCGACAAGGTCAAGGTGACGATCATGTTCCGCGGACGCGAGCAGTCCCGGCCGGAGCTCGGTTTCCGGCTGCTGCAGCGTCTGGCCGACGACGTCCAGGAGTTGGGCTTCGTGGAGAGCGCGCCCAAGCAGGACGGCCGCAACATGATCATGGTGCTGGGACCCACCAAGAAGAAGGCGGAGGCACGCGCCGAGGGCCGTCGCCGCCGCGAGCAGGCGCAAGCAGAGCAGACTGCGAGCGCCGACGCCTGAACTCCTCGAGTGCCGGCGAGCACTCCGAGCCATCTCGCGCAGCGCGCGAGAGTCCGCAAGCCAGCCCGCCCTCACCGGCAGGCGGGTACACCACGTAACGAAGGAGATTGGCTATGCCGAAGATGAAGACCCACAGTGGCGCCAAGAAGCGCTTCAAGATCAGCGGGTCCGGCAAGGTCATCCGGCAGCGTGCGCGCCACGTGCACAAGTTCCAGGAGCGCACCAGCAGCCAGGCGCGTCGCCTGGTGCCCGACGTCGAGGCGTCGGCCGCCGACAGCAAGAAGATCAAGAAGCTGCTGGGCAAGTAAGCCCCACTTCACCCGAACCCACACGTACTAGAAGGAGATTCACGTGGCACGCGTGAAGCGGGCGGTCAACGCCCAGAAGAAGCGTCGGACCGTTCTGGAGCAGGCCAGCGGCTACCGCGGACAGCGTTCGCGGCTCTACCGCAAGGCCAAGGAGCAGGTCACCCACAGCATGGGTTACAGCTACCGGGACCGCCGCGCCCGCAAGGGTGACTTCCGTCGCCTCTGGATCCAGCGCATCAACGCCGGCGCCCGCGCCAACGGGATGACCTACAACCGGTTCATCCAGGGCCTGAAGGCGGCCGAGGTCGAGGTCGACCGCCGCATGCTCGCCGAGCTGGCCGTCAATGATGCCGCTGCCTTCACCGCGCTCGTCGAGATCGCCAAGGCCAACGTGCCGGCGACCGACGCCAAGGCCGACTCCGTCGCCTGACGCGACGCACCGCACCTTCGGAACGCCGGTCCAGTGACTCCGTCCGTCCTCACCAATCCCCGCGCGGAGCGGGTGCGGGCGGTCCGGGCACTGGGCCGGCGTTCGGCGCGTCAGCGTGCCGGTCGGTTCGTGGTGGACGGTCCACAGGGCGTGCGTGAGGTGCTGCGGTTCGCGCCGCGCACCATCCTCGAGCTGTATGTCGACGACGCCGCCCGCGACAGGCACGGCGATCTCCTTGCGCTGGCGCATGACGCCGACGGTGCCCGCATCCGCCTGCACCACTGCGACGCGGCCGTGATGAGCGCACTGGTCGACACCCAGCACCCACAGGGCATCGTGGCGGTGTGCCGACCGGTGGACGTACCGGTCGCACAGGCGCTCGCCGCCGATGACGGCTTCGTGGCGGTCCTGTCGCACGTGCGCGATCCGGGCAATGCCGGCACCGTCATACGGTCCGCGGACGCGGCGGGAGCGCGTGCCGTGATCCTGTCGGATGCGAGCGTCGATCTCTACAACCCCAAGGTCGTGCGTTCCACCGCAGGATCACTCTGGCACCTGCCGATCGCGCTCGGCGGCGACGTCAGCGACCTCGTCGCCGCGTGCCACGCCCGCGGCCGCCGGGTGCTGGCGGCCGATGGCGCCGGCACGACGTTGTTGCCGGACGCCGACCTGTCCGGCCCGCACGCCTGGCTGATGGGCAACGAGGCGTGGGGACTGCACGAGGGGATCCGCGCGCTGGCCGACGACGTCGTGCGCGTGCCGATCCACGGTCACGCCGAGTCGCTGAACCTCGCGCTCGCGGCGACCGTGTGCATGTACGCCAGCGCGGACCGCCGGTGAGCGGCTGAAACGCGACCACCGCCCACCTAATAGACTTGCCGACCGTGTCTGGTCCGAACACGTCATACGATCCCGTCGAGGTGGCCGCCCTCGATCCTGCCGTCATCGAGCAAGCCGTCCAGGAGGCGCTGCAGGCCTTCGCGGCCGCGGCGAGCCTGGAGGATTTGAAGGCGGCGCGCATCGCCCATCAGGGTGACAAGAGTCCGCTCGCGCTGGCCAACCGGGAGATCGGGGCGTTGCCCCCCTCGGCGAAGGCGGAGGCCGGCAAGCGGGTCGGCACCGCTCGTGGTCAGGTCGGTGCGGCACTCAAGGAGCGGCAGGCCCAGCTGGAGACCGAGCGCGACGAGCGGATCCTGGTCGAGGAAGCCGTCGACGTGACGATGGTGCCCGGCCGCCGACCGCTCGGCCGGCGCCACCCGGTCGACCTGATGGGCGAGCGGATCGCGGACATCCTGGTCGGCATGGGCTGGGAGATCGCCGAGGGGCCCGAGGTCGAGGCCGAATGGTTCAACTTCGACGCGCTCAACTTCGACGTCGATCACCCGGCGCGGCAGATGCAGGACACCTTCTACATCGCACCGGAGGACAGCGGTCTGGTGCTGCGCACGCACACCTCCCCGGTGCAGGCCCGCTCACTGCTCGAGCGTGGCGTCCCGCTGTATGTCGGCTGCATCGGCCGGGTCTACCGGACCGATGACCTGGACGCGACCCACATGCCGGCGTTCCACCAGATCGAGGGCATCGCCGTGGACAAGGGCATCACCATGGCGCATCTGAAGGGCACACTGGACCGGATGGCCGGCGAACTCTTCGGCGAGGGCATCACCACCCGATTGCGGCCGTCATTCTTCCCGTTCACCGAGCCGTCCGCCGAGATGGACCTGCGCTGCTTCGTGTGTCGCGGCACCGACCCGGACTGCCGCTCGTGCAGCGGCACCGGCTGGATCGAGTGGGGTGGCTGCGGGATGGTCAACCGCAACGTCCTGCTGGCGTGCGGTGTGGACCCCGACGTCTACTCGGGGTTCGCGTTCGGCATGGGCATCGACAGAGCATTGCAGTTCCGCACCGGGCAATCGGACATGCGGGAGCTGATCGAGGGCGACGTGCGCTTCGACGCGCAGTTCGGGATGGAGATCTGATGCGGATTCCGTTGGATTGGCTGGGCGAGTACGCCGCACTCCCGGCCGGTGTGACCGGCGCCGAGGTCGCCGCATCGCTGGTGCGTGTCGGGCTGGAGGAGGAGGGCCTGCACGGCGGCGAGATCACCGGCCCGCTCGTCGTCGGGAAGGTCCTGTCCAAGGAGCCGGAACCGCAGAAGAACGGCAAGACGATCAACTGGTGCTCGGTCGATGTCGGCGAGGCGAACGGCACCGGCGCACCCCAGGGGATCGTGTGCGGCGCGCACAATTTCGAGGTCGGCGACCTGGTGGTCGTGGTGCTTCCGGGAGCCGAACTCCCGGGTGGTTTCGCCATCTCGGCACGCAAGACCTACGGGCACGTGTCCGCCGGGATGATCTGTGCCGCCGACGAACTCGGCCTGCCGGACGACGGCTCGGGCGGCATCATCCGGCTCGCCGAGCGGGTTCCGGACGTTGTGCTGGAGCCGGGGCAGGACGCCATACCGCTGCTCGGGCTGGACCGGGAGACCATTGAGATCAACGTCACGCCGGATCGCGGGTACTGCTTCGCCATCCGAGGTGTGGCCCGCGAGTACGCCCTGTCCGAGGGCAACGACTTCACCGACCCGGTCGCGGGTCTTGCGGCAGCCGCCCCGCCGGGCAACGCGCAGGGTCCGCAGGTCCGGATCGAGGACGATGCACCGCTGCGCGGCGTGGTGGGCTGCGATCGGTTCGTCGCCAGAGTGGTGCGCGGCGTCGACGTCTCGGCGCCGACCCCGACGTGGATGGCGACGCGGCTCACCGAGGCGGGCATGCGGCCGATCTCGCTGCCGGTCGACGTCACCAACTACGTGATGCTCGGGCTGGGCCAGCCGTTGCACGCCTACGATCTGGCGACGATCGACGGTCCCATCGTCGTACGACGCGCGCGCGTCGGCGAGAAGCTGAAAACCCTTGACGGTTCGGAGCGTTCGCTCTTCCCCGAGGACCTGCTGATCACCGACGGCGGCGAGCGAGGGCTGGGCATCGCAGGTGTCATGGGTGGCTTCGACTCCGAGGTGAGTGACGTGACCACGGACGTCCTGATCGAGGGCGCCCACTTCGATCCGATCACCGTCGCGCGGTCCGCCCGACGGCACAAGTTGCCCTCCGAGGCGTCCAAGCGGTTCGAGCGAGGGGTGGATCCGCAACTCGCGCCGGCCGCCGTCGAACTGGTGGTGCAGTTGCTGGTGAAATTCGGCGGCGGCACCCCCGACGCCGGCGTCACCGACGTGAACCACACCGCGACGGCGCCCGCGATCTCCTTCGATCCCGGGCTGGCGTCGCGGCTGGTCGGCATGCCGTATGACGACGACCAGGTCGCGAAGGTGCTGCAGGACGTCGGCTGCGACGTGGACCGCGACGGCGCAACCTGGTCGGTGACGCCGCCGTCGTGGCGCCCCGACCTGCACACGGGTCCGGACCTGGTCGAGGAAGTCGCCCGGGTCGTCGGCTACGAGAAGATCCCGTCCGTGCTGCCCACGCCGCCCGGCGGCCGCGGCCTCACGCACGGCCAGCACATGCGCCGGTTGGTGGCGAATCTCCTCGCCGCGCAAGGTTTCAGCGAGATCTGGTCGGCGCCGTTCACGAGCGACGAGCGGCACGCGGCCCTGGGCTATCCGATGGATGCCGCGCGGGAGCGCACGGTGCGCATCGCCAACCCGCTGTCCGAGGAACAACCGCTGATGCGGATCTCGCTGCTGTCGACCATGGTCGACGCGCTGAAGCGCAACATCGCACGGGGCTTCAAGGACGTCGCCCTGTTCGAGCAGGGGCTCGTCCTCGCGCAGGAGGGCCCGCAGCAGCCGGCGCCATCCTCACCCGTCGGCGTCCAGCCCGATCCCGCGCTGCTGCAACGCATTCGCGCGGCAGTACCGCGCCAGCCGCGCCACCTCGGGCTGTTGATGACCGGTGAGTCCGTCCGCAGCGGCTGGTGGGGTGGCGGTCGTCCTGCCGACTGGAGCGACGCGGTCGCCGCTGTCCGTGGGATCGCCGAGGCGCTGGCCGTGCCGGTGCAGGTCGCGGCGGCGGACGTAGCGCCATACCATCCCGGACGCTGTGCCGAGTTCGCCCTCGCCGACGGCACCCTCGTCGGGCATGCCGGTGAACTGCACCCGAAGGTCCTGCAACAGCTCGGGCTGCCCGCGCGCACCGTCGGCGCCGAGATCGATCTGGACGTGCTCATCGCGGCCAGTGACCGCCCGGTCACCTCTGCACCGATCAGCACGCTGCCGGCGGCGACCAGCGACGTCGCGCTCGTCGTCGACCGCGGCGTGGTCGCAGCATCGGTGGAGTCCGCGTTGCGGGACGGGGCCGGGACGCTGCTGGAGTCGATCCATCTCTTCGACGCCTACCAGGGCGACCAGGCCGGTGCCGGCAAGAAGTCGTTGGCCTACCGGATGACCTTCCGCGCGCCGGACCGCACCTTGACGACCGAGGAGGTCAACGCCGCCCGGGACTCCGCGGTCGCCGCAGCGGGTGCCGCCACAGGCGCCGTGCAGCGCGCCTGAACGCTCTTTTCGCGACCGGCCATGCGTTCCTCGACAGGACCGGCGATTCGGCCCGGTTCCGGTCTGCTGTGTCGCACGACGCCGGGGTGCCTTGTCGCCGGTGCGCGAGCCTGTCGATAGGCATGAATATGCGTGAGCATGTATAGTCATGCAGGTGGTGTCAGTTGCAGTCGCCGGAGCCAGTGGCTATGCCGGTGGAGAGATCCTTCGCCTGCTCGTCGGTCATCCCGAGGTGACGATCGGCGCGGTGACGGCGGCGTCATCGGCGGGTGATCGGCTGGGCCGGCACCATCCGCAGCTGGCACCGCTGGCCGACCGGGTGTTGCTGCCCACCAGCGCGCAGACGCTGGCCGGTCACGACGTGGTGTTTCTCGCGCTGCCGCACGGTGCGTCCGCACAGTTGGCCGCGGAACTGCCCGCGGACGTGACGGTGATCGACTGCGGTGCGGACTTCCGGCTGGCCGATCCGGCCGCCTGGCAGGAGTTCTACGGCTCCGCGCACGCGGGCACGTGGGTCTACGGCATGCCCGAACTCGTGATCGAGGGCGGCGTGAAGCAGCGCACCCAACTGATCGGTGCCTCCCACGTCGCCGTGCCCGGTTGCTACCCGACCGCGACGTCCCTCGCACTGGCGCCGGCATTCGCGTCCGGCGTGGTGACCGGCGACGTGGTCATCGTCGCGGCCAGCGGGACGTCGGGGGCCGGAAGATCGCTCAAGCCGCACCTGCTCGCTGCTGAGGCCATGAGTTCGATGAGCCCGTACGGCGTGGGCGGCGTCCATCGCCATACACCCGAGATCGAGCAGAACCTCGCGCGCGCGGGCGGCCGGGCGACGGCGGTGTCCGTCACCCCGACCCTGGCTCCGATGCCCCGGGGCATCCTGGCCACCTGCTCGGCGAAGGTGACGCCGGGAACCACGACCGCGCAGGTGCGCGCCGCCTATGCGGAGGCGTATGACGAGGAGTCCTTCGTGCAACTGCTGCCGGAGGACAGCTGGCCGACGACCGGCGCCGTGCTCGGATCCAACAACGTCCAGGTGCAGCTGGCCGTCGACCAGCGGGTCGGCCGGCTGGTGGTGGTCGCCGCGATCGACAACCTGACCAAGGGCACCGCCGGGGGAGCCGTCCAATGCCTCAACCTGGCGTGCGGGTTCGACGAGACGCTCGGCCTGCCCACCACCGGGGTGGCGCCGTGAACCGGCAAAGCCACGACGTCGGTCGAGTAGGGCGGAGGAACGAGGCCCGTATCGAGACCACCCAAGGAGTAGACCAATGAGTGTGACTGCAGCACAGGGCTTTCGGGCCGCAGGCGTCGTTGCGGGGCTCAAGCCGAGCGGCAAACCGGATCTGGCCGTGGTGGTCAACGACGGTCCGTCATACGTGGCGGCCGCGGTCTTCACCAGCAATCGCGTCGAGGCCGCGCCGGTCACCTGGTCGCGCCAGGTGGTGGCGGACGGCCGCGCCGATGCGGTGATCCTCAACTCCGGCGGAGCCAACGCGATCACCGGTGCTCAGGGCTTTGCGGATACTCACCGGACCGCCGAGCACGTCGCGGCGCTGCTCGAGGTCTCCGCCGGAGACGTCGTGGTGTGCTCCACCGGGCTGATCGGCGAACTGCTGCCGATGCCGAAGCTGCTGGCCGGTGCCGACCGAGCGACCGGAACGCTGTCGACGCACGGCGGTCCTGCGGCGGCCGAGGCGATCATGACCACCGACACCGTCCCCAAGCAGGCGGTGGCCGGCAACGACGGCTGGACCGTCGGCGGTATGGCGAAGGGCGCCGGCATGCTGGCCCCCTCGCTCGCCACGATGCTGGTGGTGATCACCACCGACGCTGTGCTCGACGAGGCGTCCGCGGACGCGGCGTTGCGGGCCGCGACAGCGGTCACCTTCGACCGGATCGACTCCGACGGGTGCCAGTCGACCAACGACACGGTGCTGCTGATGGCATCCGGCGCATCGGGACTCCGGCCGGACCCGGAGGAGTTCGGCGATGCGCTCACGCGGGTGTGCGCCGATCTCGCCCGGCAGCTCATCGGTGACGCCGAAGGCGCTGCCCACGACATCGCCATCGAGGTGGTGCGCGCAGCGGACCTGGACGACGCGCTCGAAGTCGGTCGCTCGATCGCCCGCAACAACCTCTTCAAGTGCGCGATCTTCGGCCGGGACCCGAACTGGGGCCGCATTCTCGCGGCTGTCGGCACGACGGCGGCCCGGTTCGAACCGAACCGGCTGGCGGTGTCCATCAACGGGATTCAGGTCTGCCGCGACGGCGGGGTGGGCGAGGACCGTTCGTTGGTCGACCTCACCGGTCGTGATGTGCACGTCGTCGTCGATCTGGCGGCAGGGGAGCGGTCGGCCACCATCTGGACCAACGATCTGACCCACGACTACGTCCACGAGAACTCGGCCTACTCGACATGAAGCGCATACCCACCGACCTCGCGACCGCAGCCGCCAAGGCCACGACGCTCGTCCAGGCACTGCCCTGGCTCGAGCGTTTCCGCGGGGCGCTCGTGGTGGTCAAGTACGGCGGCAACGCCATGATCGACGACGAGTTGAAGTCGGCTTTCGCCCAGGACGTGGCGTTCCTGCGGTATGCCGGGCTGCGTCCCGTCGTCGTCCACGGCGGTGGCCCGCAGATCCAGCGGATGCTGGACCGCCTCGACATCGCCTCGGAGTTCAAGGGCGGCCTGCGGGTGACGTCGTCCGAAGCCATGGACGTCGTGCGAATGGTGCTGACCGGCCAGGTCTCCCGAGAACTCGTCGGCCTGATCAACCACCACGGCCCGCTGGCCGTCGGGCTGTCCGGCGAGGACGCAGCACTCTTCGGCGCTCGCCGGCGCGGCGCCGTCGTGGATGGGCAGACCGTGGACATCGGTCACGTGGGCGACGTGGTGACCGTCAATCCAGCCGCCGTCCAGGATCTGCTGGCCGCGGGCCGGATCCCGGTGGTGTCCTCGGTCGCACCGGACGTCGACTCCGATGGTGAGGTGCTCAACGTCAACGCGGACACCGCCGCGGCAGCGCTCGCCGTGGCGTTGGGCGCCCACAAGCTCGTGGTGCTCACCGATGTCGAGGGGATCTACGCCCAGTGGCCCGATCCCGACAGCCTGCTCAGTTCGCTGCCGGTGAGCCAGGCCGAGGAGCTGACGGGCCGGGTCGACGCCGGCATGGTGCCCAAGCTCGAGGCGTGCGTGCGCGCCATACGCGGTGGCGTGCCGCAGGCGCACGTCGTCGACGGGCGGTCCGCTCACTCCATCCTGCTGGAGATCTTCACCGATGAGGGCATCGGCACGATGATCCTCCCCGATGACCCGGTCACCCCCGACGCTGGTCGAGTAGGTGCGAAGGACGTTGGGGTCCCCGCGAAGTATTCGGAGGAGCGAAGCGGGGGAGAAACTTCGTGGGGTGGCAGCAACGAGCCGGTGACCCCCGACGCTGGTCGAGTAGGTGCGAAGGACGTCGGGGTCGCCGCGAAGTATTCGGAGGAGCGAAGCGGGGGAGAAACTTCGTGGGGTGGCAGCAACGAGCCGGTGACCCCCGACGCTGGTCGAGTAGCGGCGAGGAACGAGCCGCGTATCGAGACCAAGGAGGCAGAGTGAGCGCCAACACCGAATGGTTGCAACGGTATTCGGACAGCGTCTTAGGCGTGTTCGGGTCCCCGCCGTTGGTTCTCGATCACGGGGACGGCTGCTATGTGTGGGACGTCGAAGGTCGCCGTTACCTCGACCTGGTCGGCGGCATCGCCGTCAATGCGTTGGGACACGGTCACCCGGCGCTGGTCGCAGCGATCTCCAAACAGGCCGCCGAGGCGTTGCACGTGTCCAATCTGTTCACGTCGCCCGGCCAGATCATGCTCGCCGAGAAGCTGCTGGAGGTCTCCGGTGCTCCAGAGGGGTCGAGGGTCTTCTTCGGCAACTCCGGCGCCGAGGCGATCGAGGCGGCCGTCAAACTGTCACGGCGGACCGGACGCACCGGCATCGTCGCCGCCGAGCACGCGTTCCACGGGCGCACCACCGGGGCTCTGGCCCTCACTCACAAGGCCGCCTACCGCGAGCCGTTCGAGCCGTTGCTGCCTGGTGTGGCCCACGTCCCCTACGACGACATCGCCGCGCTGCGTGCCGCGGTGGACGAGACCACCGGCGCCGTGGTGCTGGAGCCGGTGCAGGGTGAGGCCGGCGTGATCGAACCGGCGGCAGATTTTCTGCGCGAGGCGCGCGACATCACGTCCGCTGCAGGCGCATTGCTGATCATCGACGAGATCCAGACCGGTGTCGGCCGCACCGGCAGGTGGTTCGGTTTCCAGCACGCCGGCATCGTCCCCGACGCGATCACCATCGCCAAGGGACTCGGAGGCGGTGTACCGATCGGTGCCATGATCACCTTCGGTCCGGCGGTGTCCGGGCTGCTCACGGCGGGTCAGCACGGCACCACCTTCGGCGGCAACCCACTCGCCGCTGCCGCTGGGCTGGCCGTGCTGGAGACCATCGAGCAGGAGCGTCTGCTGGACCACACCGAGCAGACCGGCGCCCGGTTCGCGCATTCGCTGACGGAGGCATCCGTCCCCCATGTCGACGGAGTGCGTGGTCGGGGATTGCTGCGTGCCGTGGTTTTCGACCGGCCCATCGCCGCTGCGGTCGCGACAGCGGCGCGGGAGGCCGGCTTCATCGTCAATCCTGTGGCGCCCGAGGCGATCCGACTGGCACCACCGCTCGTCATACAACCCGAGCAGTTGGACACCCTGGTGTCCGCGCTCCCAGCACTCGTCGAGGAGGCGATGTCCGCATGAGCCGGCACTTCCTGCGCGATGACGACCTGACACCGGTCGAACAGGCCGCGGTGCTCGATCGCGCCGCAGCTCTCAAAGCGGACCACTTCGCACTGCGTCCGCTCCAGGGGCCGCGGGTGGTCGCGCTGATCTTCGACAAGCCGACGCTGCGGACCCAGTTGTCCTTCACCGTCGGCGTCGCCGAGCTCGGTGGTCAGCCGATGACGGTCGACGGCCGGCTCGCCCAGATCGGTAGCCGCGAGTCGATCGCGGACGTCACCCGGGTCCTCGACCGGCAGGTCGCGGCGATCGTATGGCGCACCTACGAGCAGGCGAATATCGAGCAAATGGCGGCACATTCGGCGGTGCCGGTGATCAATGCGCTCACCGACGACTTCCACCCGTGCCAGATCCTCGCCGATCTGCTGACGATCCGTGAACACAAAGGCACGTTGGCCGGACTGACGATGACGTATGTCGGGGACGGCGCCAACAACATGGCGCACTCCTACCTGCTGGGCGGAGCGACCGCGGGCATGCACGTGCGGATCGGTGCGCCGGGGACGCATCAGCCACGCGCGGACATCGCCGAGCGAGCCGCCGAGATCGCTGCACACACCGGCGGATCCGTGCAGATCACCGACGACCCGGTCGCTGCGGTCGTGGCCGCCGACGTCGTGATCACCGACACCTGGGTGTCGATGGGTCAGGAGGCGGAGGCCGGCGACCGCAAGGGCGCTGAGAGCCCGTTCGCCAAGTACGCCGTCGACGGTGCGCTGGTGTCGCACGCGGACGACCACGCGATCGTGATGCACTGCCTGCCCGCCTACCGCGGCTTCGAGATCAGTGCGGACGTGATCGACGGCCCGCAGTCGGTCGTCTGGGACGAGGCCGAGAACCGGTTGCACGCGCAGAAGGCCGTTCTGTCGTTCCTGCTCGAGTCATGAGCGGGCGGAGCGAGCGAGCGAGTATGACGAACGACAGCCCGCTGGCTACGAACCGCACCGCACGGCAGCAGCGCATCGTCGAGGTGCTCACCCGCGAGTCGATCGGATCGCAGGCATCGTTGGCGCAACGCCTCAAGGCGGACGGCATCCAGGTGACCCAGGCGACGCTGTCGCGCGATCTGTTGGATCTCGGCGCGGTCAAGGTGCGGCACGGGCGGCAGTTGGTCTACGCCGTCCCCAGCGAAGGCGGGGACCGGTCGCTGGTCAGTGGGCTCAACTCCGAGTCCGACGCGCGCCTGCGGCGCATCTGCGCTGAACTTCTCGTGACGGCAACGATTTCCGGCAATCTGGTGGTGTTGCGCACGCCGCCCGGGGCCGCCAACTTCCTGGCGTCGGCCATCGACCATGCGGACCTGCACCATGTGCTGGGCACCATCGCCGGCGATGACACGATCCTGATCATCGCCGCCGACGGCGAAGCCGGTGCCGTGGGCGACCATCTGCTCGAACTGGCCGGCTGAGCCGATTCCACGAACACACCAGACCAGAGCCCGACGACCTGAGAGTGAGCACTTCCGTGACCGACGCCCAAGAACGACTCAGCCTGTGGGGTGGCCGTTTCGCCGGGGGACCGGCCGATGCGTTGGCGGCGCTGTCGAAGTCGACGCACTTCGATTGGCGTCTCGCGCCGTACGACATCGCCGGCTCCAAGGCGCACGCCAACGTGCTGCACGCAGCGGGCCTGCTGGACGACGCATCGCTGGCCGCGATGCTCGCCGCGCTGGATCAGCTGGCTGGCGACGTGAACGACGGCAGTTTCGTGCCGGCCGCCGACGACGAGGACGTGCACACCGCCCTCGAGCGCGGACTCATCGAACGCGCCGGCGCCGACGTCGGCGGCCGGTTGCGCGCCGGTCGCTCCCGCAACGATCAGGTCGCCACCCTTTTCCGGATGTATCTACGCGATCATGCCCGACTCGTCGCCGGCCTCGTGCTGGACGTCGTGGACGCACTGGTCGCTCAGGCCCGCACCCACCTGTCGGTCGCCATGCCCGGGCGCACGCACCTGCAACATGCGAAGCCGGTGCTCCTGGCACACCACCTGCTGGCGCACGCGTGGGCACTGCTGCGGGACGTCGATCGGTTCGGCGACTGGGATCGCCGAGCCGACGAATCGCCATACGGCTCAGGTGCGCTCGCCGGTTCCTCGCTGGGCCTGGACCCGCAAGCCGTCGCCGCGGACCTGGGTTTCCGCCGGTCGACCCGCAACTCGATCGACGGCACTGCCGGCCGCGACTTCGTGGCCGAATTCTGTTTCGTCGCCGCGATGTCGGCCGTGGACATCTCGCGCATCGCGGAGGAGGTGGTGCTGTGGTCGACCAAGGAGTTCTCGTTCGTCACGCTGGACGACGCGTTCTCGACCGGATCGAGCATCATGCCGCAGAAGAAGAATCCCGACGTGGCCGAGCTGGCGCGCGGCAAGGCAGGCCGGTTGGTCGGTGACCTGGCGGGCCTGCTGACGACCTTGAAGGCTCTCCCGTTGGCATACAACCGTGACCTGCAGGAGGACAAGGAGCCGGTCTTCGACGCCGTCGACACCCTGGAGGTGCTGCTCCCGGCGTTCTCCGGGATGGTCGGCACGTTGACCTTCCACCCTGACCGGTTGAACTCCCTGGCACCGCAAGGATTCGCGCTCGCCACCGACGTCGCGGAGTGGCTGGTGAAGCAGGGAGTGGCGTTCCGGATCGCGCACGAAGTGGCCGGGGAGTGCGTGCAGGTCTGCGAGTCGCGTGACATCGAGCTGTGGGACCTGTCCGACCAGGATCTGGCCGCCATCCACCCCGCATTGACACCCGCGGTCCGTTCGGTGCTCAGCGTCGAGGGCTCGTTGGCATCGCGGGATGCGGTCGGCGGCACTGCGCCGGTGCGGGTCGCCGAGCAGCTGGAGCAGGCGCTGGAGGCGTCGGCGCGCGCCCGGGTCTGGGCCTCGACACCGATCGACTATCCGCAGCGCGTCGGCTGACGGCGGTGTGCCGTACGGTCGCCCTGTCGTGTGCACAGGGCGCGCGGCGAGCCCCGCGGGGATGGTCTGCGACACTGCGGCCGTGACGATGATCGTGCAGCTGGTCGGCCCGCCCGCGTGCGGCAAGCGCACCATCGGCGCCGCCTTGGCGCAGCGCTGCGACGCGAAGTTGATCGACAACCACCTGATCAACGATCCGGTGTTCACGGCGCTGGGTGTCAACGGCTTGGGTGACCTGCCGCCGGAGGCCATCCCGATGGCCGGCCGGGTGCGCGCCATCGTGCACGAAGCGATCCTCGCCGCGCCGGCCGACATCTCACACATTCTGACCAACTGGCTGGTGGACACCCCGCAGGATGCGCGGGCTGCGGACGACATCCGCGCGCTGGCCGCGCAGCGTCGGGCCCACTTCTACCCGGTCTGGCTCCGCTGCGACCTCGAGCAGCTCCGCAGCCGGCTGAGCCGGCCGGACCGGGCGGTGCGCAACAAACTGCGTGACCCCTCGCGGGTCGACGACATCGTCGCCCGAGGCACGACGCCCGCGCCCGACGACGCCCTGCAGCTGGACACGTCCGACGGGACCCCCGAAGTGGCTGCCGACGAGATCATGGCCTGGATCGATGCGCACCGCTGAGCCGTTCCGCACGGCGCGCCGGCTGCTGGGTGCTCACCTCATCGGGCGCGGCGTGACAGCCCGTCTCACGGAGGTCGAGGCGTATGCCGGCGAGGCCGATCCCGGGTCGCACGCGTTCCGCGGGCGCACCCCGCGCAACGAGGTGATGTTCGGACCGGCCGGGCAGTTGTACTGCTACTTCAGCTACGGCATGCACACCTGCTGCAACTATGTGTGCGGTCCCGACGGGCGGGCCGCCGCAGTCCTGTTACGTGCCGGGGAGATCGTCGACGGTGTCGAGCTGGCACGGGAACGGCGGGGCGGTGTGCCGGACCGCAAGCTGGCCCGGGGCCCGGCCTGCCTGACGCAGGCGCTCGGCATCGTGTTGAGCGACAACGGCACGCCCCTGCACGACGACGACTCCCCGGTCCGGGTGGTCTGGGCCGACCCGGTGCCCGAGGACCAGGTTCGGGCCGGTCCGCGGGTGGGAGTCAGCGGCCCCGGCGGTGACGGGGCGACATACCCGTGGCGTTACTGGATCGACGGCGACCCGACGGTGTCCGCGTATCGCCCGGCGAAACCGCGTCGTCGCCGTGAGAGCTGATACGGCAGGCTGTACCTGCATCTGATTCATTGCATCGGCCGGCACTCGCCGCGCCGTGTCATCGAGAGGACGGAACACATCGTGAGCGAGATCTTCGACGAGCTGCAGTGGCGTGGCTTGGTGGCGCAGACCACCGACGAGGCCGCGTTGCGCACGGCACTCGCCGACGGGCCGATCACGATGTATGTCGGCTTCGATCCTTCGGCCGAGTCGCTGCCCAGCGGCAACCACGGGCCGCACAGCGTCGCGCGCCAGCTGCCGCGGGCCGGCCACCCGGTGCTGG
>NZ_JBQCGS010000074.1:0-18785 GCF_051955415.1 Flexivirga sp. | reverse complement strand
GCACCCGGAGAAGCCCTGGTAAGTCGTCAGTGGACGCGGGTTCGATTCCCGCCACCTCCACCACCGTGGTGCTCGCACATCGCCGTTGAGCCTCGAGGGCCCGGTCACGGCGTGACCCGGCCCACGAGGCTCAACGACCATTTGCGAGCACCACCGTGGTGGAGGTGGCGGGAATCGAAACCCCGTCCACAGACGACATACCACGGCTTCTCCGGGTGCAGTGCGCTGTGGATTTTCTCGGCCCCAGGGCTCGCACGCACACGTTCCCTGACAGGCCCAGCCGAGTAAGAGTCCCGTGTCGCCCCTCGGCGTGACGACACAGCAAGTCCTCTAGCTGACGCCAGACACTGAGTCGAGAACTAGCTCAGGCTGACGGACTTCGAAGCTCGCTCAGGCGGCGAGGGCGAAGTCGGTGCGCTTTGAGTCGGCACCTATTGGTTTTGCACGGAGCGTTCACGAGATAACCGTGCATCCTCGGCCCGCTTCCCCTACAACGGCGATCAACGTCGAAACCGATCACCCCCGTTGGATTGCTTACCGGACTGACTTTGCCGGTCTGCGAACCATCATCACTGTTCAGTTGTCCGCCGAAGCATACGGTGCAACGCCGACCGGCGCGAACCCATTCCTCAGACGCCGAAGTCGGGGCGCAGCGGGTATGCCGCCTGCCCGTCGGCTGCGACCTTCTCACCGAGCACCTGGTGCAGCTGGATGTGATTGCGTTCGAAGCCGATCGACGAACCGGCCAGGTAGAGACCCCAGACGCGCGCGATCTGCTCGCCGGCGTCACGCACGCACTCATCCCAGTTGGCTGACAGGTTCTTGCACCAGGCCCGGGTGGTGCGCGCGTAGTGCTCGCGCAGGTCCTCGGCGTGCCGGATCTCGAAGCCCTCGTCCTGCATCGTCGACACCACGGTGCCGACACCGGTGATCTCACCGTCGGGGAAGACATAGCGGTTGATGAACCCGCCGCGGGTGAGCGCCGGCGCCTTGTTGTCCGGTCGGGTGATGCAGTGGTTCAGCATGCGTCCGCCGACCTTGAGCCGGTCGTAGTTGAACTTGAAGTAGCTCGGGTAGTTCTTCACCCCGATGTGCTCGGTCAGGCCGATGGAGCTGACCGCGTCGAAGCCGTCCTCGGTGATATCGCGGTAGTCACCGTGTCGGACCTCGCCACGGTCGTCCAGGCCGCACTCCTTCAGGTGCTGCTGCGCCCAGGAGGCCTGCTCGGCCGACAGGGTGACCCCCAGTGCCGTGACGCCGTAATGCTGCACCGCGTGCTTGACCATGCCGCCCCAGCCGCAGCCGATGTCGAGCAGCCGCATCCCGGGCTTGAGGCCCAGCTTCTTGCACACCAGGTCGAACTTGTGCTCCTGCGCCTGCTCGAGCGTCGCGTCCTGCGTCGGGTAGCAGGAGCAGGTGTAGGCCATCGACGGGCCGAGCACCAGCTCGTAGAAGTCGTTGCTGACGTCGTAGTGGTGGTGGATCGCCTGGGCGTCCCGCTTGCGGGAATGGCGCAGCCCGCGCAGTCCTTCGGCCATCCGGCGCCACTGCGGCGCCGACTCCTGCGCCGGCAGCTCCGGCACCCGGAAACTCCGCAGTCCCAACGACGTGGCGATCTCGGCCAGCTCGCCGACCGGTGGGCGACGCGGTGCGAAGCCGTCCAGGAAGAGCGACAGGAAGTCGTAGGGGTCGCCCGGATCGATGCCCTCGACGATGAGGTCGCCCATGATGTAGGCGCGCGCCAGCCCGAGCTCACCGGGTGCCGTCACCAGGTAGCGCAATGCCCGTTCGTTGGAGATGTCGATCGTGACGACGGCGTCCGGGTTGCCGCCGCGGGAGCCGTCATACGCCTTCACCGCGAACGGCACGTCCGCGCCGAAGATCCGGTCCGAAATCTCCCCAATACTCAGCGTCACCGCCGCTTCACCGCCTTCGTGTAGAGATCGGGCAACCGCCCGTCCGGGTCGTACTGATGCTTGACCTGCTCGAGCGTGTCGCCGCCGTAGAGGGACCAGAAGGTGTCCTCGTCGTAGTAGGCGTCGCTGTACAGGGATTTGTGCCCACCCAGCTCGTGCACGACACGTTCGATGTCCTTGTTGACGTCGCCATCGGCCCGGCCGGGTGTGATCTCGACGGTCGACCAGAAACCGACGTTGACGTACTGCTCCCCGCGCTTGAGCGGGTAGAGCGGCCAGGGCTGCTCTCCATGATCCACGTCGCGAACCGCCAACGGGCACAACCAGATCGGCTCGATCGGCACGTTGTCCAGGAACCAGTCGAGGAAGTCCTCCGTGCGATCCAGCGCGATCTCGACGTCCTGCACGACGCGTTCCCGGGGCAGCTTGCCCTTCGTGGCGTCCAGCTTGGCGACGTAACCGTGCTTGTTCTCCCAGCGGATCACTTTGCTGTAGACGTCGCTGCGCAGGTAGCGGCGGGGAACCAGCCGCCGCAGCAACGGTTTCTGCAGGCCGAGCGCCCGGTTGCACCAGAACCAGTCGGTGTCCCAGCGCCACAGATAGTCCAGCACCGTCAGGTAGTCCTCGCTGCGCTGCTGGATCGAGCGGTAGTAGATCTGCTGGCCCGTGTAGTCCGAGGTGTATGGCGCGGAGCTCGCCCAGCTGCCCAGCACCAGGTAGCACTCCTCGCGCGAGAAGACGACGCCGTCCACGAAATCGACGTCCTCGCCGTCGTACGAGCGGTCCTGCAGCACCTGCCGCAGCGTCCCCAGCAGTTCACCGGTCGCGCCGAAGCGCACGTGCCGCAGATGGACGTATGGCGCCACCCGCTCCAGTGCGATCTTCAGCCGCACCGAGTAGCCCAGCGACCCGTAGGAGTTGGGGAAGGTCCGGAACAGATCCGCGTGCTCGTTGTCGTCGCGCGCGGTGACGATCTCACCCGAGCCGGTCAGCACGTCCATCTCGATCAGCGACTCGTGCGGCAGCCCGTTCCGGAAGGACGACGACTCGATCCCGAGGCCCGTCACGGCGCCACCGAGGGTGATGGTGCGCAGCTGCGGCACGACGTAGGGCATCAGCCCGTAGCGCAGCGTCGCGTCGACCAGGTCCTCGTAGGTCGTCATACCCTGCACGTCCGCGGTGCCGGCGCGCGGATCGACCTCCACAACCCCATGGAGACGCGAGACATCAAGTCCCGGAACAGGATTCGCCTCGCGCGGGCGGAAGAGATTGGACGTCCGCTTGGCCAGCCGGACCGGCGCCCCGGGGGGCATGGCCGCCAGCTGCCGTTGCAGGTCCTCGACCGCCGCGCGGTGCTTGGTCCAGCCGACGATCTCGCCGCGTGCGCGCGCCACATTGCCTCCAACGGGTCCTGTCAGGGTGCGCCCAGCAACCTACTCCCCCGCGCCACTTGCATCGGCAGCCGGTGCGGGTCTACCGTATCGATAGAACGAAACAGTTTCGTTTCATCGAAGGTCTGGGAGACTGGCCGTCGATGCCCTACTCCGCCAAGGAAGGAACACCGTCATGAACGCCTCTGCAGCCACCAGCGATACCGGCACCAAGCCGCGCGTCGAGGGTGAACGCGAGGCGGAGATCCTGGACGGCGTCATCGACACCCTGATCGAGGTCGGCTACGACCGGATGACCTTCGATGCGGTGGCCGGCAAGGTGCGCGCGAGCAAGGCGACTCTCTACCGCAAGTGGCCCACCAAGGCCGACCTGGTCGTGAGCGCCCTGGAGCACCTGAAGGCACAAGGCGGTGACGACCCGCACGGGCTTCCCGACACCGGCAGCCTCGCCGGTGACCTGACGTTCCACTACTGCGACGACCCGGAGTTCAACGACAAGTCGATGCAGGTCTTCGGCGCCGTCGTGTCGGCGATCCACCGGGACCCCGAGCTGACCACCGTCTTCACCGAGCGCTTCATGAAGCCTCGAATGGAGCAGCTTCGCGAAGTCATCGTGCGCGCGCAGCGGCGCGGCGAGGTCGGCGCCGACGCCGATGTCGACCAGCTCGCCGGGATCCTGCCTGCGGCCATCGCCTATCGGGTGATGTCCACCGGTCAGTGTCCGGACGAGCCGTTCATCACCTCGACAATCGACCAAGTCATGTTGCCGGCGTGCCGGGCCAGCGTGTCGGACAGCGGACAGAAGTAGACCGCAAGATCCGCTGTGCTGTGCATGTCGAAATCGAGCGACTCAGCTCGTCATATCAGTAACAGCCACCGCGACCGCCATCCGGCGGCCGGCTGACCGAACACAGCCAACAGTCACCCGACGATCGCACCCGGTCGCCGGCCGAACACTCCTGTGCCTGCTCACGGCCGGCACCCATCCTCAGAAGGGACCACCTGATGACAACAGTCGTCGACGCGGTGTCCGAGGAGCAGTCCACCCCGAGGAAGACCAACCTCACCGTGGCTCTCATCGTGATCGCCATGGCGCAGCTGATGATCGTGCTGGACGGCACGATCGTGAACATCGCCACACCGCACATCCTGACCGACCTGGACTTCACGCAGTCGAGCGTGCAGTGGGTCGTGACGGCATACGCCCTGGGCTTCGGCAGCCTGTTGCTGCTCGGCGGACGCCTCGGCGACCTCTTCGGCCGCCGCCGGATGTTCGTGCTCGGTGTCGCGGTCTTCGCGATCGCCTCACTGATCGGCGGCATCGCACCCAGCGGCGCGTTGCTGCTGGCCGCCCGTGCGCTGCAGGGCGCCGGTGCCGCACTGGCCTCCCCCGCCGCACTGGCACTGATCAACACCACCTTCCCGGCCGGCAAGGAGCGCAACCGCGCGATGGCCGTGTATGCCGCGATGTCCGGCGCCGGCGCGGCCGTCGGCCTGATCCTCGGCGGCCTGCTCACCGAGGCCGACTGGCGGTGGACGTTCTTCATCAACGTGCCGATCGGTTTGGCGGTCGCGGCGCTGGCGCCGCGTGTGCTGATCGAGTCGGAGGGCAGCGACGGCACCCTGGACATCTGGGGCGCGGTGACCGGCACGGTCGGTCTCTTCGGGATCGTCTACGGCCTGTCCCACGCCGGCCAGCAGGGCTCGTCGTGGGGTGACTTCCAGACCCTCTTCCCGCTGCTGGGCGGGCTGGTCGTGGTCGCCGCGTTCGTGCTCATCGAGAGCCGGGTGACGCACCCGCTGCTGCCGCTGCGGATCCTGGCGGACCGCACCCGTGCGGTGTCGCTCTTCTCGATGCTGCTGATCGGCGCGGGAATGTTCTCGATGTTCTTCTTCCTCGGCCTGTTCATCCAGCAGGTGCTGGGCTACTCCCCGGTGAAGTCGGGCTTCTCGTTCCTGCCGTTCAGTGTCGGGATCGTCGCGGCGGCGGGCGTCGCCTCCAACCTGGCCGGGCGGGTGGACCCGCGGTGGCTGGCCGGCTTCGGCGGAGTGCTCACCACCGTCGCCATGTGGGGCTTCACCCAGCTGTCCACGGACAGCGGCTACGCATCGCACCTGCTGCCCTGGGTGGTCGTGATGGGCTTCGGCATGGGCTTCCTGTTCATCCCGCTGACGCTGACCGCGACGGCCGGCGTGAGCAAGGACGACTCGGGAGCGGCGGCATCAGCGCTCAACACCGCACAGCAAATCGGAGGAGCTGTCGGGATCGCCGCGTTGACGACCGTCTTCACCCACTTCGCCACCCAGAAGGGCACCGAGCTCGCCGCGAGCGGGCAGGCCGCCCTGGAGCGGGCGACCGCAGCCGGCCAGGCGCCGACCAAGGGCCAGATCGCCGAGGCCACCCACCAGGCCGCACTGCAGGCGCAGACCTTCGGTTCGACGCACGCCTTCTGGTATGCCGCCGGCATGCTGCTGGTCGGCACCCTGCTGGTGATCGGGCTGCTCAACATCAAGCACACCGAGTTGGCCTCCGAGGAGGCCGCGGTGCACGTCGGCTGAGCCGGCTGCCCGACGGGTCATGCCCCGACGCCTGCGGTGTGCCCGTAGGGTCGGGGCATGACTCGTTCGCTGCGCGCCGTCCCGCGGTCGTTGGCCGTGGCGCGGGTCAGCGGCCGGATCGATCCGGCGACCTCGGGCGGTGTCACCGCACCGTTCGGCGGTGTGGTGACCTTCTGGGTCACCGGCGGGGACCCGGTGCAGGCCGGGGACGTCGTGGCGGTCATCGAGGCGATGAAGCTGGAGGCGGCCCTCACCGCACCACGCACCGGAACGGTGCGCCGACTCGCCGTACCCGATCAGACACAGGTCGAGGGCGGCGCGGTGCTGCTGGAGATCGGCTGACAGCAGGTGGAACCCATCGGCTCCGGCTCGGGTCATAATGTCCGTCGTGGTCGGCTGCATTCAGCTGCGCCGCGAGGCCGACCACCGAGGGGATCGCTGAGGGGAGTGCAACGCATGGCCAGGGCACGAGTCGCGTATGCCGCGGCCGCCGGGATGGTCGCCGCCGGTCTGCTGGCCGGGTGCGGCGGTGGGAGCACCGGCACCGCGTCGGCGCCGCCGTGGACCGAGGGCGCCGGCCAGGAGGGGCTGGTCAGGGCGACGGTGCCGGGCAACGGCTCGGACCGCAAAGTCGTCGACGGCGGCGACGTCTGGACCTTCACCCTGGCCACGCCGGACGACCCCAACGTTCCCTCCGCCCAGTGGCCCAGCGCCGACACGGTGCTGACGTCCGACCAGCTCAAGGGCGCGATCCCGGAAGCGTCCGCGGTCACGCTCGGCAGCTGCGTCAAGGGCGACAGCGGTCTGGAGAAGACCGCCAAGAACGCTTCGTGCACCTGGTCGGTGTCCCTGCAGGACGGTGGTGGCTACTCCAACTCGGTGCAAGTCAGCATCGTCAGCATCGGTGCCGACCAGCGGGTCACCGAGTCATGGACCTCCGAGCGCAACAAGAACTTCGCCAACCACAAAGCCGGTGAGCGCTTCTTCGCCAGCGGCTCGTTCAGCGCCAAGGGCAGCTACTACCTGGACAACGACCAGTCGTCGGTGCTGGTGTCGGACGGCAACATGGCGGCCTGGATCAATCTGACCTTCCGCGGTTTCAACTCGCTGCACGACTCCCGCAACACCCTGCTCACCGGCATCTTCCCGGTGCTGGCCAAGGACCTTGCCGACCGGATGCCGAGGAAATACGCATGAGACGAACAACCGCCCTCGCGGCCGCTGTCGCCGCCGCCGTCACGGTGAGCGTGCCGGCATACACCGCGTATGCCGCGGGCGGTGCGGGCGGCGTGCCGGCCAAGCCCGGCACGTCGACCAGTGCGCCCAAGACGTCGCGCTCCGGCAAGCCGTCGGCCAGCACGCCGGCGTCGGTGACGCCATACACTCCCCCGGCGGCGCCGGGCGATGCGGCCACACCCACGGCCAAGCGCATCACGCCGTCCGAGCATTTCGCGGTGCAGGTGGACCGCACCGGCAAGCAGCCGATGGACCAGACGTGGCCGGCCGCGGCGGAGATCTTCACCCAGGCGGAGCTGCGGCAGGTGCTGCCCGGTCTCACCGGTATGACGGCCACCCAGTGTGCCACCGGCAACCTGCCCGGCGGCGGCTCGACGGCGAAGTCGACCACGTGCACCTTGGAGCTGCGGATCTCCGGAGAGCCCGACGACGACCGCAGCAAGCTGATGATCAACATTCGCGGGTTCGGCCTGCCGCAGCAGATCGGCAAGCAGTGGACCCGGGACCTGACGCAGGACCGCGCGCGATCGGCGAAACGTCCGGGGCTCTACACCTTCTATGCCAATAAGGCGCTCGGAGTCTCCGCGGCATACACCGACGGCACCACGACCAAGGTGTTGCTGCAGCACGGCGACGTCGCGGGTGAGGTGTGGTTCAGCGGCATCGGCTTCACCACGCTGACGAACGACTATCTGGCGTCCCGGCGCCTCTACCGCACGACCATCGTGCCGTCCTTGGTCCAGCTGCTCGGGGCCAAGCTCACCACCACCGCGAAGGCCACCGCATGAAGCGCCTCGCCGTCGTGACCGCCGGCGTGCTGGCCCTGTCGGTGCTCACCGGGTGCGGGGGCGGCAGCGGCACCTCCGCCGCGACGAGCACCACCACCGGCCCGAAGCCGCACGAGCCCTACAAGACCGAGCAGCCCGGCCAGTGGGACTCCCCCGGCGTCGTCGTCGCCAACAACGCCGGCCGCAAGGTCGTGCTCGACAAGAGCCTGCCGGTCTTCGACCCGCCGATCACCGACGGCGGCGTCGCACAGTCGGACTGGCCGGAGGCCGGGCGGCTGCTGTCGATCAAGGAACTGATCGGTGTCTTCCCGGACGCCACCAAGATCGGCTTCACCCCGGACGGCCCCACCAAGCTGGTCGTCACCCCGTCGTTGCAGGGTGACTCCAACTCGGAGAACGTTCCCGACAATTCCATCACCATCACCGTCGACTCGGTCGGCACCGAGAACTCGGTGCTGGCGGCATACGACAGCAAGCGCTCGAGCGACCGGACCCTCTACACCGACGCCGGCGGCAAACCGCAGGACAGCCGCGTCTACTACAAGGACGGCTCGTTCCGGACCCAGCGGCTGAGCATTGCGCCCGGCGACGGGGGGTCGCCAACGTATGACATCGTGATCGGCAACGGCCGCACCGCCATGCGGCTGACCATGACGTATGACGGCTTCTTCTCACTGAGCGGCGACGACTTCGGGTCCTACAAGGACGTGCTGCAGCAGCAGATCTTCCCGCTGATCTTCCAGTTGCTCGCCGCCCGGATGTAGCGACTACTCGTTGTTGTTGTCGTCGTCGTCCTTGTGGTCGTCGTCGAGGTCGTAGGTCGGCACCCGCAAGGTGGCCAGGAACGTGATCGCCCCGACCAGGATCACCAGCACGCCGGGCAGCGGGGCGCCGGACGTCGCGACCGTGATGCCGACGATGACCGCCAGGGCGTTCCAGAGCAGCGAGGGTGTGCGGGCCAGACTGCGTTCGCGCCAGAAGCCCCAGGACAGCAACCCGCTGCAGACCGCGAGCGCCAGCACGGTGCCGCCCTCGGTCGCGGCGCGGCCCGCGTCGTCGCTGCTGCCGGAGATCGCGACGACGACCAGCACCACCGCGAAGACGACCAGCACGGCGGTCTGCACGGCCAGCAGCAATGCGGGCAGCCGCCAGGTCGAGTGCGGGCGGGTCGTCGGAGGGCGGGTCGTCACGGCATGCACCGTATGCCGCTGCGCGTTCCGCGGCAGCGTCGCCCCCGCGCCGACGACGCGGATGTGACGGACGACTCACGACTGACGCGGAAATTCTTGGTCAAAGCGCTTGTGGATTGTTGTTTGGATCTGTGAAGGTTGGGAACAGCGTATGGCGCACCGACGTTACCCAAGACGAACCCTTGGCGACGTCATGGTCCGCCACCACCGAACGTCCGCACCCGGTGACCCCCGTCGCGGACTGTCACACCACCGATTCGTTGACGTACGTGCCTGCGACACGTGCGTCTGGAGCAAGGAGCAGAACCACATGGATTGGCGCGATCGCGCTGCATGCCTGGACGAGGACCCGGAGCTGTTCTTCCCCATCGGCAACACGGGACCCGCCTTGCAGCAGATCGAGGACGCCAAACAGGTGTGCCGTCGCTGCGAGGTCATCGACACCTGCCTGAAGTGGGCCCTGGAGTCCGGCCAGGACGCCGGCGTCTGGGGCGGTCTCTCCGAGGACGAGCGCCGCGCCCTGAAGCGCCGCAACGCCCGCGCCCGCCGCGCCGGATAACTCACGGCTCCTCGCGCAACCGGGCCACGAAGCGCACCTGCGTGCCGTGCGGCTCCCTCCGCGACCAGCTGATCTCCCCGCGCAGGTCCTGCACGAAGGACCGCACGATCTGAATGCCGAGGCCGGACCGCGCCGGATCGAAGTCGCCCGGCAGCCCGGCACCGTCGTCGGTGACCGTCACCCGCAGCACGCCTTCACCGTCGGCACTGGTCGAGCGCTCGGCGTCCAACGTCACCTTTCCCCCGTGATCCGCGAACCCGTGCTCGATGGCGTTCTGGACCAACTCCGCCACGATCATCGCCACGGCGGTCGCGTCCTCGGCGTGCAATGACCCGAACGTGCCGGTCAGCACGGCGGTCACCCGCTCCTGCGAGCGGTTGCTGATCTCGACCGCCGACCGCAACGAACTGCTGGCGATCTCGTCGAACGGCGTGGTGTCGTCCCAGCCGCCGCTGAGCGTCTCGTGCACCGCGGCGATGGTGCCGACGCGCCGCACCGCACCGTCGAGTGCGGCCCGAGCCTGCGGATCGTCCAGCCGTCGCGCCTGCAGTCGCAACACGGCGGCGACGGTCTGCAGATTGTTCTTGACCCGGTGATGGATCTCCCGGATCGTCGCGTCCTTGCTGAGCAGCTCGCGCTCGCGGCGGCGTACCTCACTGACGTCCCGCACCAGCAGCACCGCACCGGTGCGCCGGCCGCCCTCCGACAGCGGGATCGAGCGGGCGCTGACGTAGGCACTGCGCGACTCGATCTCGGTGCTCCACGGCACCCGGCCGGTCAGCACCATCATCAGCTCCTCGTCGACCGGCCCGCGCTCCGGCAGGACCTTGCCGAGCGCCGAGGCGAGCCGCACCCCGACCAGCTGATCGTCGTGACCCAGCCGGTGCAGCGCGGACACGGCGTTCGGGCTGGCGTAGGTGACGTTGCCCTCGGCATCCAGCCGCAGCACGCCGTCGCCGACCCGTGGCGCGCCGCGCCGACTGGCCGGTGGTGCCGCGGCGTTCGGGAACTCCCCCGAGGCGATCATCCGCGACAACGCGTCGGCGGTGGCCAGGTAGGTCACCTCCAGCCGGCTGGGCGTGCGCATCGAGGCCAGGTTGGTATGGCGCGTCAGCACGGCGACCGCCTCGTGGCGCTGCACGACCGGGATGGCCTCCTCCCGCACCGGCAGCTCGTCGCGCCAGGTGGTCGAGTGCGAGCGGATGATCTGCGGGCCGTCATACGCCTGCGTGACCGTCCGCTGCCGGGTGTGGTCGATGCGGCTGCCCACGACGTCGTTGACGAAGACGCCGACGCCGGTGGTCGGTCGCACGTGCGCTGCCGCGACCCAGCTGCGGTCACGGGTGGGCACCCACAGCACCAGGTCGGCGAAGGACAGATCGGCCAGCAGCTGCCAGTCGCTGACCAGCAGGTGCAGCCAGTCCCAGGCCGACTGGTCCAGGTCGGTGTGCTCGCCCAGCACGTCGTTCATCGAGGGCACGTGCCGAGCCTAATGCGGGCTATCTATCGAGCGGAGCCGGAGCGCACCACCGAGCGCAGTGTCCGCAGCGCCACCGACAGCGGCGCCAGGCCGGCCTCGTCCAGCTCGGCGACCCCCACCAGCGCCTGCTGGGCGCGGTTGATCGACTCGGCGTTCTCGGTCGCCCAACGGTCCAGCCGCTGCTCGGCCGACTCCGACGCCGGGGTGTCGGCGATGACGGCCGCCGTGAACGAGTCGAGCACGGCATACAGGTCGTCGCGCACGGCGCCACGGGCGAGCGCGTCCCACCGGTCGTCACGCGGCAACCGCGAGACGGCCTGCAGGATGCGGTCGATGCCCAAGCGTTCCGACAGCATGAAGTAGACCGCGGCCACATCGGCCACCGGTGTGTCGGTGCTGATGGACTGCTCGGTGATGTCCAGCAGCGAGTAGGAGTCCAGCAACGCCGCCGCCCAGCCGGTCAGCGAGTCGGGCGCGCCGCCTTCGCTCATCTCCTGCTGCCGGGAGCGCCACCGCTCGTGCTCGGAACCCTGCAACAGCTCCGGCAGCTTCGGCGTCAGCTCGCGCACCACGGGGGCGAAGCGCTCGATCTCGCTGGCGATGTCCAGTCGTGCCGGACGGCTGTGCACCAGCCACCGGGTGGCGCGGTCCAGCAACCGCCGGAACTCCAGGTAGAGCGTCGTCTGCGCCTCCGTGGGCACCTTGTTGTCCAACGCCTCGACCTGCGTGACGAACTCGGTCAGGCCGAACACCTCGCGGGCGATGACGAACGCGCGGGCGATCTGCTCGGGTCCGGCACCGGTCTCCTCCGCGACACGGAAGGCGAAGGTGATGCCGCCCCGGTTGATCATCGAGTTGACGACCTGGTTGATGACGATCTCCCGGCGCAGCGGGTGGTCGGCCAGCTCCGCGGCGTAGTGCTCCCGGATCGGCTCCGGGAAGTAGCCCGCCAGCCGTTCCTCGAACCACGGGTCGTCGGTCAGCTCGGACTTGCTCAGGTCCGTCTTGAGGGCCAGCTTGGAGTAGGCCACCAGGACCGAGAACTCCGGTGACGTCAGGCCGTCGCCGGTGCTGGCGCGCTGGCCGATCTCACCGTCACCGGGTAGGAACTCCAGGCCGCGGTCGAGTTCGCCACGCTGCTCCAGCCAGTGGATCAGCCGCTGGTGCACGGGCAGCATCGCATGCGTCTGGGCGCGGGCGTTGCCGAGCAGGACGTTCTGCTCGTAGTTGTCCCGCAGCACCTGGACGGCGATCTCGTCGGTCATCGAATGCAGCAGCGTGTTGCGCTGCTCGAGGTCGAACCGGCCCTTGCGCATCAGGTCGGTGACCAGGATCTTGATGTTGACCTCGTGGTCGGAGGTGTCCACCCCGGCCGAGTTGTCGATGGCGTCGGTGTTGATCCGCACTCCGTGCTGGGCCGCCTCGATGCGGCCCAACTGGCTGGCGCCCAGGTTGCCGCCCTCACCGACGACCTTCACCCGCAGCTGGTCGCCGTTGACCCGGATCTGGTCGTTGGCGCGGTCGCCGATGTCCGCGGCGGTCTCCCCCGACGCCTTGATGTAGGTGCCGATGCCGCCGTTCCAGAACAGGTCGACCGGCGCCAGCAGCACCGCCCGCATGAGTTCGTTCGGGGTCAGTTTGGTGACGTCGTCGCCGAGCCCCAGCGCCGTGCGCACCTGGGGCGTGATCGGCACCGACTTGGCGGTGCGCGGATAGACGCCGCCGCCCTCGGAGATCAGCGACGTGTCGTAGTCGACCCACGACGAACGCGGCAGCTCGAAGAGCCGGCGACGTTCGGCATACGAAGTGGCGGCGACCGGGTCGGGGTCCAGGAAGATGTGCCGGTGGTCGAACGCCGCGACCAGCCGGATGTGCTCCGACAGCAGCATGCCGTTGCCGAAGACGTCGCCGCTCATGTCGCCGACGCCGACGACGGTGAACTCCTGCGTCTGGGTGTCGGTGCCCATCTCGCGGAAGTGACGCTTCACCGACTCCCAGGCGCCGCGGGCGGTGATGCCCATCGCCTTGTGGTCGTACCCGGCGGAGCCGCCGGAGGCGAACGCGTCGTCCAGCCAGAACCCGTAGGACTGGGCGACACCGTTGGCGATGTCGCTGAAGCTCGCGGTGCCCTTGTCGGCCGCGACCACCAGGTAGGTGTCGTCACCGTCGTGCCGCACGACGTCCTTCGGCGGCACGACCTCACCGGAGACCAGGTTGTCGGTCACGTCCAGCAGCCCGGAGATGAACAGCTTGTACGACGCGATGCCCTCGGCCAGCCAGGCCTCCCGGTCACTCGGGTCGGGCAGTCGCTTGGCGACGAAGCCGCCCTTGGAACCGGTCGGCACGATGACGGCGTTCTTGACCATCTGCGCCTTGACCAGGCCGAGGATCTCGGTGCGGAAGTCCTCGGGCCGGTCGCTCCAGCGCAGGCCGCCGCGGGCCACCATGCCGAATCGCAGGTGCACGCCCTCGACCCGCGGCCCGTAGACCCAGATCTCGAACTTCGGCTTCGGACTGGGCAGCCCGGGCACCGACGCGCAGTCGATCTTGAAGCTGAGCACCGGGCTGGGCTCGCCGTGCTCGTCACGCTGGTAGGCGTTGGTGCGCAGCGTGGCCCGGATGACGCCCATCATGGTGCGGATGATCCGGTCGTGGTCGAGGCTGGCGACATCGTCCAGCGCGGTCTCGATACGCGCGACGATCTGCTCCTCGGCCGCGTCACGTCCCGCCGCGTCCCGCTGCGGGTCGAAGCGGACCGCGAAGAGTGCGGCGAGGTCGCGCGCCAGGTCGGTGTTGGCGCGCAGCGCCTGCTCGATGTAGGCCTGGCTGAAGGTGAACCCGATCTGGCGCAGGTATTTGCTGATCGCGCGCAGCACCGTCACCTCACGGGAGCTGAGGCCGGCGTGCAGCACCAGCGCGCCCAGGCCGTCGCTCTCGGCGTGGCCCTCCCAGGCGTCGCTGAACGCGGTCTGGAAACGGTCCCGCACCTCGGCGGTCGATGCCTCGTCGGTGCCCCAGTCCGCCTCGCCCTGAGCACGCAGGCCGAAGTCGTAGACGTGGACCACGACCCCGTCGGCACGCTTCATCGAGTAGGGCCGTTCGTCGGTGACCTTGACGCCGAGGTTGGTGAAGACCGGCAGCACGTCGGTCAGCACGACCGGGTCGCGTCGGAAGAGCTTGAACCGGCGCTCCCGGGCGTCCGCGGTCGGGTCGCGGTAGAGCGTCAGCAGCGTGTCGTCGTCGGACTTCAGCGCCTCGATGCGGCGCAGGTCGGCGACGCCCTGGCGTGGGGTGAAGTCCTCCTTGTAGGCCTCGGGGAAGGCTCGCGAGTAGAGGCTCATCACCCGAGCGGCGGCGTCCTCGCCGTCCTCTTCGTGCGCGACGGCACCGAGTCGTTCGCCCCATGTCCGGCTGCTCTCCAGCAGCTGCTCCTGCAGCGTGTCCTCGTCGACCTCGGGCACGTCGGCGCCCTGGTGCAGCCGCACGACGAAGTGGATCAACGCGAGCGTGGACTCGGCGATGCGCGTGGTGTAGTCGATGGCCTCGGCGTCATACGCGTCGCGCAGGATGCGCTCGATGCGCAGCCGGACGCCGGTGTTGTAGCGGTCCCGCGGCAGGTAGACCAGCACGGACACGAAGCGGCCGAACTCGTCGACCCGGCGGAACATCTGCGCCTGACGGCGCTCCTGCAATCGCAGCACGCTGGTCGAGATCTCGTAGAGCTCGTCGCTGGAGGTCTGGAAGAGCTCGTCGCGCGGGTAGGTCTCCAGGACCTCCAGCAGGTCCTTGCCGGAGTGGCTGTCCGGTGAGAACCCGGTGCGGGCCAGCACCTTGGCGACGCGTTCGCGCACGACCGGCACGCGGCGCACCGACTCGGTGTAGGCGCTGGAGGTGAACAGCCCGAGGAAGCGCTTCTCCCCCACCACGTTGCCCTGGGCGTCGAAGGTGCGGATGCCGATGTAGTCCAGGAACGAGGCACGGTGCACGGTGGCGCGTGAGTTGGCCTTGGTGATGGTCAGCAGCTGCGGCGTGCGGGCGATGGCGCGGCCGCGGGGGCTGAGCCGGCCGAAGGACTGCGAGGACGGCTTGTCGTAGCGCAGGATGCCCAGCCCCGAACCGGGTTCGGTGCGCAGCACGTCCTCGCCGTCGACCGTGTCGAGGGTGTATTCGCGGTAGCCCAGGAAGGTGAAGTGGTCATCGGCCAGCCAGCGCAGGAAGCCCTGTGCCTGCTCGACCGCCTTGGCCGGCACCGACTCCGGGCGGCTGCCGTCGAGGTCGGCGATGACCTTCTCGCACTCGCTGTGCATCTTCGACCAGTCGTCGACGGCGACGCGCACGTCCCCGAGCACCCGCTCGATGTCGGCGACCAGCTCCTGGTCGGCGGCCTCGTCCGGACCCAGGTCGATCTCGAAGTGCATCCACGACTCGCTGATCGGTGCCAGTTCGTCGACGTCGGTGTGCGGGAGGCCGTCGGTGTCGTAGACCTTCTGCAGCCTGCCGGCGGCGTCGCGTTGCACGAACAGCTGCGGGTGGATCAGCGCCCGGACGCTGCGATCGTGCCGGGACAGCTCGGCGATGACCGAGTCCACCAGGAACGGCATGTCGTCGGTGACGATCTGCAGGATGGCGTATGGCGCCGACCATCCGTCGGTCGCGGCGTTGGGGTGGGAGATGCGCACCTTGGTCGTGCCCGGCGCGCGTTCGGCGGCCAGTTGCTTGTGGGACTCCAGTGTCCCCACCAGCCGGTCCGGTCCGTAGCCGACGATGTCCTCGTCAGCGACGTGGCGGTAATAGCGCTCGAGCAGCCACGGCGGAGTCGCCGCCTCGTGCTCGGCCGCGCATTCACGCAAGATTTCTGAACGGGAATTGCTGTCCACGGACATAGATGTTCTTCGGCCCTCGTCGTGACGTGTCGGCAGCGACGTCGTTGTCGCTCCACGGCTCACAGTAGACCCGGGCGTGGTGAAGAACACATCGGGGAGAGGTTGTCGCGTCAGCCTGTGGGCAGGAGTCGGCAGATCAGCGCGTACGGCGTTAGTCTGCCGAGGATGCAGACCAGCGACCGGACCCGAGGAGTAGCCCTCCTGGTCCCCCGATTGCTGAGCATCCAGACCGATCCGGCCGAGTTCGAGACGGCCGACGCGATCGCGGAGGCGATCGAGCGCTCCGCCGAGGCGCTGCTGCGCTGGCACGACGAACTCGCCGAGATCCAGCACCGTCGCAGGCCCCCGGCCGGCGCACCCGACCCGGTGCTGGTCGAACCGCCCGCGGACGGCCCGGCACACGCCAGTGCCCGGCTTGCCGAGCGCATCCGCGGCGGCAGCATCCCGGCCGATCCGGCGGGCCTGGAACAAGCGGCCAGCGAACTGCACAGCATCGCCCGGATCGTCGCACGCGTCGCCGACAACTGCTCGAGCGAACACTGCGTGGTCCAGGGCCAGGAGATCGCCGAGGCGCTCTCCCGCCTCTCGGTCGCACTGCGCACGCTCGCCGACACGCTGCGGACCGAATCCCGGCGCCTGGGCGACATCGGCGCGGCCGGCTCCGACGGTTCGGTCGACCTGATCGACCAGTTGCTGGGGCGCGTCGTGCGCGCCGAGCACGCGGCACGACTTGCGGCGGCGACGACGCTGCCGGGGTGACGCTGCCGGGGTGGCCGCCGACTACTGTGCGGCCTATGAAGATCGAGGAGACGTGGAGCTATGCGGCTCCGGCCGACCGGGTGTTCGCGATGCTGCTGGACCCGCAGTTCCAGGAGGCCAAATGCGCCGCCACGGGAGCTCTGAGCCACTCGGTGAAGGTCGAGCAAGAGGGCTCCTCGGACGTCATCGAGACCCGCCGTGAGATGGCCACCGACGGCCTGCCGGACAACGTCGCGCGCATCGTCGGCCGGACCCTGCAGGTCATCGAGCTGCAGCACTGGGCCGCGCCGGCCGCCGACGGCTCACGCACCGCGGACCTCGAGGTGTCACTGGGCGGCCTGCCGATCAACTTCAGCGGGCGGATCCGGATGACGCCCGACGGCGACACGACCACCATGCACGTGCTGGGCGACCTGCGGGCACGGATCCCGTTGGTCGGCAAGAAGGTCGAGACCGCAGCAGCCCCGGCGATCGCCGGAGGGGTGCGCATCGAGGCGCACACCGGCCAGGAATACCTCGCCGGCTGACGCCGTCGCTCGGTGCGACGTGTGCCGCACGACAAAGTCGCTACTGTCGCGACTTACTCCCTCTCCGAGGCGTTTTCGGACGAGGTAATCGCTACTGTCGCGAGTTGTTCGCCTGAAGCGGGCTGTCTGTCCGGGCGTCAGGCCACGAAATGCCGACGCCAACCGAGGCTGAGGTCGGGCACCGGGCAACCGGCATCGCGCAGTGCGATGGCGATGCGGTGTATGACGCCGGCCGGGTCGCGGAACAAGTCCGCAGCCGTCACGATCACGAAGCGCCACCCAGCCCGCTCGAGTTCCTCACGACGGGCGAGGTCGGCACGCCACTGGTCTTGCCGATCGATGTGATGACGTCCGTCGTACTCCACGGCGATCTTGTAGTCCTCGTATCCGAGGTCGAGTCGCCGGACCATGCGGCCAGCACCATCGAAGACGGGCAAGTTCACGGTGGGCTCCGGAAGATTGGCCGATACGACGAGCAGTCGCAGCCGGCTCTCGTTCGGTGACTCGACCCCGGCCCGCACCAACGCGGCGGCCTCTCGAGCACGTCCTACACCGTCAGCCGATCGCTCATTGCAGAATCGCCGCAGCGCCTCCGGCGTGACACTTCCCTGGTGCACCAGGGAGTCACCGAGGACCAATAGGTCGATCAGCTCGAGCGGACGCGCAAGATTCAGGAACGTCTGCGCGGCCGTCGTGATCGGCGTCCCCTGGAACCAGATGATTTCCGGCGTGTGGGTGAAGAAGTGCAGACGCAGGCCATGGGACGTCGCGCGCCTTCTTTGAAACGTACCGAGGTGCACGTCGGAACTCTCAGGAACGACGCCACCCAGACAGATGGCAGCCGACTGGTGGGAGCCGAACCTTGCCGCCGGAAGGGCGCGCAACGCCAACGAGAGCTTGTCGCGGTGGGTGACCTTCGTGTCAGCTTTCGCATAACCGCCGCGGAAGAGTCGCTGAAACTTCGGCCCGCTCAATTCGTACGGTTGCAGACCCGCAGCTCGCGCCTCGGCGGCAGTGAAGGTGTGTCCTAGATTCGTCATACCGGCGACGGTCCGCCGCGCGTGAGCCCGAGCGCACCCGCGAGACGGTCGGCTGTGGACGGTGTCCGCGGCCTGGTGGGGATGTGGGCCACCCGAGGGGGCGCCGCTGCACGAATAACTCGCGACAGTAGCGATCCACTCGCCCGAAACCCACACCCGGGACGTCTAACTCGCGACAGTAGCGATTCACTCGCCGGAAACCGACGACTCGAACGAGCAAGTCGCGACAGTAGCGATTTTTTCGCCCGGCGCGACGCCGTCGTGCGCCCCGGCTGATCCTCCAGCTGGTCGGTCAGTGTGCAGCCGGCAGAACGCAGCTCGGTGTGACTGTATGAGGTTGGCCCGACGAAGGGGACGACGGTAGCGGCGGGGGCCGCCCCCGGGGGGGGGGGGGCGCCCCCCCCCCCGCCCGCGCGGGGGGGGGGCCCCCCCACCCCCCCCCCCCCCCCCCCCCCAC
>NZ_JBQCGS010000073.1:0-84641 GCF_051955415.1 Flexivirga sp. | reverse complement strand
ATGGGGTACCGGCTCGGCATGCGTGGGCTCGGGATCAATGCCCTGTTCCCCGACCCGTCGGCTGCCCTGGTCGTCGACGGACGGATCGTGGCGGCCGCGGAGGAAGAACGCTTCAGTCGCCGCAAGCACGGCAAACGGCCGGTGCCGTTCGCCGCGTGGGAGCTGCCTGTCGAGGCGATGTCATGGTGCCTCGACCGCGCCGGACTGTCGGCGGCCGACCTCGACGCGGTGGCCTACTCCTACGACCCCGCCCTGGCCGCCCCGGCGGCGGATCTGGGGCTCGACGACCCGTGGGACTGGCTGCGCCAGCGGTATGCCGAACACGCACCGAAGTTCATCGCCCACGAACTCGGCGACCTCGGCCCCGGGGTGTTCCGGTATGTGCCCCACCACGTCGCGCACGCAGCGTCGGCCGGGCTGCTTCGGGCCGGCCAGGACGACGAACGGCACACGAGCGTGCTGGTGGTCGACGGACGCGGCGAGAGCGCCTCGCACCTTGCCGGCGCCTATGACCACGGGAAGCTGAATGTCCTTGCGACGCAACAGCTTCCGGACTCGCTCGGCCTGGTCTACGAGTCACTCACCGAACATCTGGGCTTCCTGCGCTCCAGCGACGAATACAAGGTCATGGCGCTCGCGTCGTACGGGCGTCCCCGTCACCTGCGCGAGCTGCGGGAGAGTATGCACGCCGACGGCGGCGGCGGATTCACTGCGCGGGTCCCCGACTGGACCCGCTGGGCACCGCGCCGTGCGCCGCACGAGGAGTGGTCCGCGCCGCACGCGGACCTGGCGGCCTCGGTGCAGGCCTGTCTGGAGGAGACGCTGCTGGATCTCGCCTCGTGGCTGCACGGCGAGACCGGGACCTCGCACCTGGCGATGGCGGGCGGCACCGCGCTGAACTGTGTCGCCAACTCCCGGCTGTGGCGCGACTCGCCCTTCGACGCGGTGTGGGTGCAGCCTGCGGCTGGAGACGCCGGCACAGCGCTGGGTGCAGCTCTCGCCGCGTCCGACGACATCGTGGCGACCGGCGGCGCCGACTTCACCACGGCCGCGCTGGGGCGCGAATGGTCCGACGGGGACCTGGCGGCCGAACTGCACCGAGCCGCCGTCCCGTACGAGACCCCCGACGATCTGCCGGGTGTCGTGGCCCAGGCGCTGGCGGACGACGGGATCATTGCGTGGTTCGAGGGTCGCAGCGAGTTCGGACCGCGCGCCCTGGGTCAGCGGTCATTGCTGGCACACCCCGGCAATCCGGACAACCTGCGCCGGCTCAACGACGTCAAGGGTCGGGAGCAGTTCCGGCCGGTCGCGCCCATGGTGCGCCGCGAGCGGGCCGGCGAGATCTTCTCCGGTGGCCCATTGCCGAGTCCCTACATGCTGTTCATCCATGACGTGAAAGACGAATGGCGAGAACGCATCCCGGCTGTCACGCACGTCGACGGAACAGCCCGGGCCCAAACCGTCGACCGGGAGACGAAGCCCCGGTTGGCGGACATGCTGGAGCGGTTCGACCAGCTCACCGGGCTGCCGGTCGTCATCAACACCAGCCTGAACACCGCGGGACGGCCGATGGTCGACACCCCGCGCGAGGCACTGGAGATCTTCGGTTCGGCATCGGTCGACCTGCTGGTGCTGGGTCCGCACGTCGTCCGCCGCCGTGACCTGTTCGGGAGCGACCGATGACGCAGCACGCGCAGAGCACGATCGACTACGCGGTCGTCGTGCCCACGATCGGCCGGCCGAGCCTGCAGGTGACTCTGGCCGGTCTCGCCGGACAGGCGCATCCCCCGTCCGAGGTGGTCATCGTCGACGACCGACCGGCCGGTGACCCTCCCCTGTCGGCGCCCGCCGCACTCACCGCGCGCTGCCGCACCCGCGTGGTCGCCGGGCCGGCACGCGGACCCGCCGCGGCGCGCAACCTGGGCTGGCAGGTCACCAGGGCGCCCTGGGTGGTCTTCGTCGACGACGACGTCGAGGTGCCACCGGACTGGTCGCCGGACCTGCTCGCCGACCTGGCCGACGCGCCCACCACGACCGGCGGTGTCCAGGCCGTGGTCCGTGTGCCGCTGCCGCAGCACCGGCGGCCGACCGACTGGGAGCGCAACACCGCCGGCCTGGCCGATGCTCGATGGATCACCGCCGAGATGGCGTTCCGGCGCGAGGCGCTGGTGGAGGTGTCCGGCTTCGACGAGCGCTTTCCGCGCGCCTACCGCGAGGACTCCGACCTGGCGCTGCGTCTGCAGCGGGCCGGATGGTCTCTGCGGCAAGGGGATCGGGTCATCGTGCATCCCGTGCGACCGGCCGGACCATGGATCAGCGTCCGGCTGCAGCGGGGCAACGCCGACGATGCCCTGATGCGCCGCTTGCACGGCCCGGCGGGGCGCCGCGCGGCGGCCGCGGGACCGGGCCGGATGCGTAGCCACCTGCTCACGGTGGGGTTCGGGTGCGTCGCGGTCGGCGGCGCGCTGTGCGGCCGGACCTCCCGGGGCAGGCGGGTCGCCGCTGCCGGAGCGGCCGGCTGGCTGACGGCGACCGTCGAGTTCGCCGTGCGCCGGATCGTGCCCGGGCCGCGGACGCCCACCGAGATCGGCCGGATGGCGGTCACCTCCGCACTCATCCCGTGGTCCGCGGTCGCCCATGCGGCCACCGGCCGTTGGCGCCACCGCCACGCGCAGCCCTGGCCGCTTCCGGTCCGGGCGGTGCTCTTCGACCGGGACGGCACACTGATCGAGAACGAGGAGCGCCCGGTCGACCCGGCGCGGGTGCGGCCGCTGGACGGTGCACCCGACGCGGTCGCCGCGCTGCGCACGCGGGGCATCGCGACCGGGGTGGTCACCAACCAGGGTGCGGTCGGCGAGGGACGCAGCACGGTGCACGACGTGGCGGCACGCAACGCCGCGGTGGAGCGTGCGATCGGCCCGTTCGACACCTGGCAGACCTGCCTGCACCGTGCATCCGACGGCTGCGGCTGCCGCAAACCGGCGCCGGGGATGATCCGGGCAGCGGCGCGTGCCCTCGGCATACCGGCCGGGCAATGCGTGGTCATCGGCGACACCGAGGGCGACATACTCGCCGCCCGCCGGGCGGGCGCGCGTGCGGTGCTGGTCCCCAACGCCGCCACCCGCGCCGGCGAGGTCGACGACGCCCCACAGGTCGCGCCCGACCTGACGGCGGCCGTGCGCTGGGTGCTGCAGGGGGCACAGTCATGACCCGAGTGCTCGCGGTGCGGATGGACGGCATCGGCGATGTGCTGCTGACCGGCCCGGCCGTCCGCGCGATCGCCGCCGGTGCCGAGCAGGTCGACTACCTCAGCTCGACCGCTGGTGCGGCCGCCGCCGCGCTGTTGCCGGGTGTCACCGACACGCTCGCCTACGACGCGCCATGGGTCGGCGCGCCCTGCCACTCGACGTTCGCGGGTGAACTGGCCGTGCTGGTCGGACGGCTGCGGGAGACGTACGACGAAGCGATCATCTTCACCTCGTTCCATCAGAGTCCGCTGCCGGCCGCCATGGTGTGCCGCCTCGCCGGCATCCCGCGCATCGCGGGCACCAGCGACGCCGGCCCGGGCAGCCTGCTGGACGTCCGGCACCGCCGGATGTGCGCCCCCGGCGGACCGGAGACCGACGACGACGGCGGCGACCGTGGCGGCCACGAGGTGCACGCCGCGCTGCGCCTCGCCGAGGCCGCCGGATACCCGCTGCCGGCCCACGACGACGCGCGGCTGCGCTTGACGCCCGGCCCGGTCGACGGGTCGGGTCTGCCCGAGCACTACGTCGTGGTCCACCCCGGCGCCTCGGTCCCCGCGCGACAGATCGGTCCGGCGCTCACGCGGGACGCGGTGCAGGCGCTGGTGGCCGGAGGCCGGCACGTGGTGCTGACCGGGGACGACCGTGACCGGGAGCTGATCAGCGGGCTGGCTGCGCAGACCGCCGCGGACGCCGTGACCGATCTCCTCGGCCGCACCGACCTGCAACGGCTGCGGCAGGTGATCGCCGCGGCCGACGCGGTGGTGGCCGGCAACACCGGCGCGGCGCACCTGGCCGCCTCGGTCGGCACGCCGGTCGTGTCGGTGTTCGCCCCGGTGGTGCCGGCCGCCCGGTGGCGGCCGTGGGGGGTCCCGCACGTGCTGCTCGGTGACCAGGGCGCCGCCTGTGCCGCCTCCCGTGCGCGTGTCTGTCCGGTCCCCGGTCATCCGTGCATGCGGGGTGTGACCGGCGCCGGGGTGGTCGCCGCGGTCGACGAACTGACCGGGGCGACGGTCCGGGAGGTGTCATGCGCGTCCTGATGTGGCACGTGCACGGCTCCTGGACGACGTCCTTCGTCCAGGGTCGGCACGAGGTCGTCATACCCGTGGACGGGCAGCGCGGGCCGGACGGCCGCGGCCGGGCGCGGACCTGGGACTGGCCGGAGCGGGTGCGTGAGGTGCCGGTTCACGAGCTGGGCCGGACCGATGTCGACTGCGTGATCCTGCAGCGCCCGCACGAGGAGGAGCTCTGCCGGCAGTGGACCGGGCGGGTCCCCGGGGCCGACCTGCCAGCGCTCTACCTGGAGCACAACACTCCCGGCGGTCCTGCCGCCACGACCCGCCACCCGATGGCCGAGCAACACACCATCCCGGTCGTCCACGTCACCCACTTCAACCGGTTGATGTGGGACTGCGGCCGGGCGCCCACCACCGTGGTCGAGCACGGTGTCGTCGATCCCGGCTACCGCTACACCGGAGAACACGCCGGCCTCGCTTCGGTCGTCAACGAACCGGTGCGGCGTGGTCGCGTCGTCGGGACGGACCTCCTGCTGCAGCTGGCGCGCGGGCACCGGCCGCTGGATGTCTACGGCATGGGCATGCAGGATCTGGCCACCGAGGCGACGGCCCTGGGGCTCTCGGCGTGGACCGCACGACTGCACGACGACCTGCCGCAACACGACATGCTCGAGCGCCTCCCCCGCCACCGCGCCTACCTGCACGTATGCCGCTGGACCAGCCTCGGCCTCTCGCTCATCGAGGCGATGTTGCTGGGTATGCCGGTGCTCGCCGTCGACACGACCGAGGCGTCGGCGGCGGTGCCGGCGGACGCCGGACTGGTCTCCAGCGACCTCGACGCGCTGCTGCGACGGGCCGACCACTGGATCGAGGATCCGGACAGCGCCCGCGAAGCCGGTCGCGCCGCACGCCGACACGCGCTCGAGAAGTTCGGGCTACCAAGGTTTTTGGACGACTGGGATCGACTACTGGAAGGGGCAACATCATGAAGATCGCGATGATCTCGGAACATGCAAGCCCGCTGGCCACCCTCGGCGGGGTCGACGCCGGAGGGCAGAACGTTCACGTCGCGGCGTTGGCACAGCAGCTCGCGGCACGCGGCCACGACGTCAGCGTCTACACCCGCCGCGACCGTCCCCTGGACGACCTGCCCGAACGGGTCGATCTGGCCGGCGTAACGGTCGTCCACGTCCCGGTCGGCCCGGCCCGCTACCTGCCCAAGGACGACCTGCTGCCGCTGATGCCGGCCTTCGCCGACTGGATGCAACGTGACTGGTCCCGGCACGGCCGGCCGGACATCATGCACGCCCACTTCTGGATGTCCGGGATCGCCGCCATGCGGGCCGCAGACGCCTCCGGCATACCGATGGCGCAGACCTTCCACGCCCTGGGCACCGTCAAACGGCGCCACCAGGGCGCGGACGACACCAGCCCGCCGTCCCGCATCGGCGACGAGACGCGCATCGGGCAGCGTGCCGACGCGATCATCGCGACCTGCTCGGACGAGGTGCGCGAACTCGAACGGGCCGGTGTCGACACGGCCCGGACCAGCGTGGTGCCGTGCGGTGTCGAAACGGACCTGTTCCGTCCGGGCGAGCACCAGGAGCGCACGGCCGACCTGGGCCCGCTGTTGCTGAGCGTCGCCCGGCTGGTGCCGCGCAAGGGCGTCGAGACGGTCATCCGGGCGTTGGCCCACCTCCCGACGGCGCGACTGCTGGTCATCGGTGGTCCTCCCGCGGCGCAGTTGGAGGACGACCCCGAAGTACGCCGACTGGTGCGGATCGCCGGTTCGCTCGGCGTGCTGGGCCGGGTGCGGTTCGCCGGCAGCGTGCCGCACGAGCAGATGCCCGCCGCCTACCACGCCGCGGACGTGGTCGTCGCCAGCCCGTGGTACGAGCCGTTCGGCATCACGCCCCTGGAGGCGGCGGCATGCGGGCGCCCCGTCGTCGGCACCGCGGTCGGCGGACTGCTCGACAGCGTCGTCGACGGCAGCACCGGTCTGCTGGTCCCGCCCCAGGATCCGGTCGCCCTGGCCGGCGCCGTCGCCCGCATCACCTCCTCGCCACGGCTGTTGCGGCTGTGCGGGGTCCGCGCCGCCGAGCGCGCGCACGACCGTTACGCCTGGTCCCGCGTCGCCGAGCAGACCGAGACCGTGTTCCGGGAGACGCTGGCACGAGCCGGCGCCCCGGTCGGGTCGGTGGCCCGGTGATGGCGCGCATCACGCCGGGACGTGACGTGGTCGTGGTGGGCGATGTCGTGCTGGACCGCGACCTGCAGGGCCATGCCGACCGCCTCTGCCCGGACGCCCCCGCACCGGTGGTGGACGTCGACCGGGTCCGCAGCGGGCCCGGTGGCGCCGGCCTCGCGGCGGTGCTCTGCGCCCGCCACGGCGCCCGGGTCATTCTGATCGCGCCGCTCGCCGACGACGCCGCCGGGGCGGAGCTGCGCAGGTTGCTCGCCCACGAGGGGGTGCGGGTCATCGCGCTGGAGCACACGGGACCCACCCGCTGCAAGACCCGTGTGCGCGCCGGCGGCTACTCGCTCACCCGGTTCGACGAGGGCGGACCTGGCACCCCGGGCGCACTGCCCGCCGAGGCCGCCGATCGGGTGCTGCGCGCCGATGCGGTGCTCGTGTCCGACTACGGCGCCGGTATGACGGCGCAGCCCGAACTACGGACGGTGCTCCAGCGCCGCAGTAGCCGGGAACGGATCCTGGTCTGGGACCCGCATCCGCGCGGCGCGGCACCGGTCCGCGGCGCCACGCTGGTCACGCCCAATCTGGCCGAAGCGAGCGCCGCGCTCGCTGCGCAGACCTCTGAAGACGTCTCCACTTGGGACGGCGCCCACCTGGCCGCCGAGCTCCTGCGGCGGTGGTCGGCGACCGCGATGTGCGTGACCTGCGGTGAGCAGGGTGCCTGGCTGGCCACATCCTCGCCGGAGCCGTACTTCGCACCGGCACCGGACGCCGAGGCTGCCGATCCGTGCGGCGCAGGCGACTGCCTGTCCGCGACGATCACGCTGGCGCTCGCGTCCGGCGCCACCCCGCCGGAGGCCGTGCATCACGGTGTCCAGGAGGCCTCCCGGTGGGTGGCCCAGGGTGGCACCACCGGTTTCCGGGACCGGACCGGGCCGCCGCCGGCCGCCGAAGTCGCAGACCGCCCGGGCCGCTGTCCGGTCGGCGGCACGCTGGTCGCCACCGGCGGCTGCTTCGATGTCCTGCACGCGGGGCACCTCGCCTCGCTGGAGGCTGCCAGGCGGCTCGGCGACTCACTCGTCGTGATGCTCAACTCCGACAGTTCGGTCCGTCGCCGCAAGGGTCCGGGCCGGCCGGTGCAGTCCGTCGAGGACCGCGCCCGGCTGCTGCGGGCGCTGTCGGTGGTCGACGACGTGGTCGTCTTCGAGGAGGACGATCCGCGTGAGGCGCTACGCCGACTGCGGCCCGACATCTGGGCCAAGGGCGGCGATTACGACGCCAACTCACTTCCCGAAGCAGAGGTCGTCCGTTCATGGGGCGGCCAGGTCGTGCTCCTTCCCTACCTCAACGGCCGCTCGACCACATCCCTGCTTCGCCGACACCAGGAGAGGAACCTGCATGACAACGTCAGCTGACACCCGATCGAACACCGCGACCCTGACCGGCACGGTGATCGTGACCGGCGGCGCGAGCGGACTCGGTGAGGCCGTCGCGCACGCCGTACTCCGCGCCGGCGGACGACCGGTCGTCCTCGACATCAACACACCGGAGGGCGAGTTCGATCATGTCGAGGTCGACCTGAGCGACACCCGCGCGACCGAGGCGGCCGTCGGCCGGGTCGTCGATGAGTACGGCGACGTGACGGGAGTCGTCACCGCGGCGGGCACCGATGTGTGCGGGGCGCTCGACACGGTCGAGGGCGCCGCATGGGACCGCGTCCTCACGGTCAACCTGCTGGGCACTGCGGCCGTGGTGCGAGCAGCGGTGCCGCAGCTGCGCAGGGTGCACGGTCGAGTGGTGACCATCGGTTCCACCCTGGGTCTGCGGCCCGCCGGCGACGCCACGGCATACTGCGCCTCCAAGCACGGGGTCGTCGGCTTCACCCGCGCGCTGGCGATGGAACTGGCTGGTGACGTCGGCGTCACCATGGTGGTGCCGGGCGGCATGCGCACCCACTTCTTCGACGGTCGGCCGGAGCAGTACCGGCCGGGGCCGGACGCGGACCTGATGGACCCCGCCGACGTGGCGGCCGCGGTGGTGACCGCATTGGCCCAACCCGCCGGGGTCGAGTTGCGCGAGGTGATCGTGACCGCGTCGACCGAGCCGTCCTGGCCCTAGGACGAGCCCTGGGACGAGCCCTGGCACGAGCCCGGCTCATCCGGCCAGCCAGGCCTTCGTGTCCTGCACCATGGTGGCGAAGGGGCCGTACTCGATCGGGCAGTCGCCTTCCACCGCAGCCGCCACCGCATGCAGCGCCTGCCCGATGGTGAGCCGCTCGGTCGCGTCCAGGTCGCCGAACAACGGCAGCTCCGAGGTCTCCTCGCTGGTCGCGTGGTGTGTGACCGCCTCCTCCAGCAACCGGAACTGCATCTTGTGCTCATAGGACCCGTGGTCCAGCGACTGCAGTCGCTCGGCCAATTGCACCGCCTGCTCCTCCTCCGCCATCCGGTCGTCGCCGACCCCGATCGCGCCACCACCAGCACGTGCCAGCGCGGGATGGACCGTCAACTGCTCGGCAGCCTCGTGCATCGCGAGCAGCCGCAACAGGTGCTGGGTGGCCGCCTCCTGTTGCTCGGCCGATCCGGACTTGGCTGCGTGGAAGGCGGAGCGGATCATGCCGTGCTGCGCGGTCACCTGCCCGGCGATCTCGCTGGCGGCAGGTACGTCGTCGATGTGATTCTGGTCCATCTTCGCGCCATACCCGATCCTGCCGGGGGCGACACCGCGGCGCCGACCGGTGGCACGCGTCAGACGCGGTCGATCGGGTATGGCGCCACGGTACGAACCGCCAACCCACGGAAGGTGACTCGCATGCCCAGCAACAAGAAGCCAGGACCCTCGGTCAAGGACGACGAGCTCTACGAGGAGTTGCGCGAGGAGGGCAACAGCAAGGAGAAGTCGGCCCGCATCGCGAACGCCGCGGCGAACTCCTCGCGGTCCGAGGTCGGCCGCAAGGGCGGCGAACACGGGTCGTACGAGGACTGGACCGTCGACGACCTGCACCAGCGTGCCGCCGAGATCGGCATCGAGGGCCGCTCCTCGATGACCAAGGACGAACTCATCGATGCCCTCCGCGAGCACTGAACAGCTCGGCGACCGGCGGCGTCCCTGGTGGATGAGCGCGGTGTGTTACGAGGTGTACGTGCGCTCGTTCGCCGACTCCGACGGGTCCGGCGAGGGCGACCTCGCCGGCGTCCGGGAGCACCTGGACCATCTGGAGTGGCTCGGCGTCGACGCGCTCTGGCTGTGCCCCTTCTACCCCTCGCCCATGGTCGACAGCGGCTACGACGTGGCCGACTTCTGCGACGTCGACCCGCGGTTCGGCTCGCTGCAGGAGTTCGACCGGCTGCTGGCCGACGCGCACGCCCGCGGTATCCGGGTCCTGGTCGACTGGGTGCCCAACCACTCCAGCGACCAGCACCCGTGGTTCCTGGACGCCCGTTCGGGGCGCGACGCCGAGCACCGGGACTGGTACTACTGGCGCGACGAACCGACCAACTGGCGCTCGGCGATCGACCTGGGCAGCACCTGGACCCTCGACGAAGACACCGAGCAGTACTACCTGCACTTCTTCCTGCCGCAGCAGCCGGACCTGAACTGGACCAACCCGCGAGTCGTCGAGGCGATGCACGACACCCTGCGGTTCTGGCTCGCGCGGGGCGTGGACGGCTTCCGGATCGACTCCGTGCAGTGCCTCGGCAAGGACCTGACCTTCTCCGACAACGACCGCAGCCTCGCCGGAGAGCCGATCAACAGCTTCAACGACCAACCGGAGACGCACGAGCTGCTGCGAGACATCCGCGCGCTGGTCGAGCGGGAGAACCCGGAGGCCGTGCTCGTCGGCGAGGTCAACCTGCGCCGTGAGGCGTCCATCGTGCAGTACTACGGGCACGGCGACGAGCTGAACCTCACCTTCAACTTCCCGCCGCTGGACGCGCCGTGGGACCCCATCGTCTGGCGCTCGATCATCGCCGAGATCGAGCACCGCCTCGGCCCCGCGGACGCATGGCCGGTCTGGACCCTTGCCAATCACGACAATTCGCGGGTGCGGACCCGGTATGGCGGATCGCTCGATCGTGCCCGCGCCGCCATCGTGCTGCTGTTCACCCTGCGCGGCACGGTGTTCGTCTACCAGGGCGAGGAACTGGGCCTCTGCGACGTCGACCTGCGCAGGTCCGCATGGCGCGACCCGGGCGGACGTGACGGCTCCCGCGGACCGATCCCGTGGACCCGGGAGGCACCCCACGGCTGGACCGGCAACACACCCTGGCTGCCGTTCTCCCCCGACTCGGGCGCCCACAGCGTCCAGGCCCAGCGGGACGACCCCGACTCGATCCTGCACCTGACCCGGCGACTGATCCGGTTGCGATCCGGCAGCACCGCACTGCGCTACGGCAGCTGGACCGAACTCGACATCACCCGCGGCGTTCTCGGTTTCCGCCGCGAGCTCGACGACGAACGTTTCGTCTGCCTGATCAACTTCACCGACTCGGTGCGCGACGTACCCCTGGACGGACAGTGGGAGGTACACATCGACAGTCGCGCCTTCCGCGGCGAGGCAGCCCTCGAACCGTATGACGGGCGGGTACGGCCGGAGCAGGCCCTCGTCCTCGCACCGGCCACCGCTGCCGGTCGCGAGCAGACCGATGTGCACGGGGCTCGATCGGCATGACTGACAAAGCCGAATCGTCATGACTGACAAAGCGACCAGCGACATCTGGTGGCGCAATGCCATCTGCTACTGCCTCGACGTCAAGACGTTCGCCGACTCCACCGGCGACGGCTGGGGCGATCTGCCGGGTCTCACCGAACACCTCGCCTATCTGCGCGAACTCGGCGTGGACTGCCTGTGGCTGATGCCCTGTCATCCCTCACCACTGCGTGACGACGGGTACGACGTCACCGACTACTACACGGTCGACCCGCGCATCGGCACCCTGGGCGACTTCGTCGAGACGGTGCGCACCGCGCATGCGTTGGGCATCCGGGTCATCATGGATCTGGTCGTCAACCACACGTCGATCGACCACCCGTGGTTCCAGCAGGCGCGCCGCGACCCCGACTCGCCCTACCGCGACTTCTACCTGTGGTCGACGGACCGTCCGCCCGACGCGCACCCGCCGGTGTTCCCCGGTGAGCAGACCGAGACCTGGACCTGGGACGAGGAGGCACAGGCGTACTACTTCCACCACTACTACGACTTCTCCCCCGACCTGGCGTTCATGCACGAGCGGGTGCACGACGAGGTGCACAAGATCCTCGGCTTCTGGCTCGAGCTCGGCGTCGACGGGGTCCGTGTCGACTCACTGCCCTTCCTGATCGACAAGCCCGGGTCGGGTGAGTCCGAGGACGAGCGGCACGAGCACCTGGAGGTCATGCGCGACTTCCTGAGTCGGCGCCGCGGCAGCGCGGTGCTGCTCGGCGAGGCCAATCTGCCCCGCGACCAACAGCTGCGCTTCTTCGGTCCGTTGAACCAGCCGCGCGAGTCGACCGAGACACACCTGCTCTTCGACTTCGCCATGCAGGGCGCGCTCTGGCTGGCCCTGGCGCGCGGGTCCGCCGAACCGGTCGTGCGTGCGTTGCGGGAGCGACCGGAACTGCCGCACGGCTGCGCCTACGCGGTCTTCGGCAGGCACCACGACGAACTCACCTTCGAGAACGTGCTGTCCGAGTCCGAGCAACACGAGGTGTACGACGCCTTCGACCCCGACGGCGTCGGGCGGATCTACGACCGGGGGCTGCGCCGCCGGACGGCGTCACTGCTGCAGGGCGACACCGAGCGCATCCGCCTGCTGCTGCAACTCGTCCTCTCGCTGCCCGGTATGCCGATCATCCTGTATGGCGACGAGATCGGCCTCCGCGACAACCTGACGCTGCCGGCCCGGCTGGCACCGCGCGTGCCGATGCCCTGGACCGTCGAGGACGGCTTCTCCACCGCGCCGGAGGACCAGTGGATCCGGCCGCCCGCGGACCCCAGGCCGGGACGTGACGCGACCGTCGCCGGGCAGCAGTACCGCGACGACAGTCTGTGGACCGACGTCAGCAGGGCGATCCGGGCCCGCCGGGACAGTGCGGAAGTGGGCCACGGGACCTGTCGGACGCTGCCGGCGACCGATGATGCCGTGCTCGCCCTGCAGTACGACTGGCTGGGCAAGCGGATCGTCATCCTGCACAACCTGTCGGACCGCACCATCGAGCGAGCACTCGATCACGACACGCTGCCCGACGGCCCCTACCGGGTGCTGGGTGACAGCCCCGACCCGCAGGACGACCCCGACACCGACCGCATCCTGCACCTCGGGCCACGTGAATCCCGTTGGATCCGTGTGCTTTCCAGCACGGCCAAGCACCGGATCTGAACCCGCCGCGAACGCGCCGGGCCGTGCTGCGCCTCGCGCCGCGTCCTACCTGCTGCGTCGCCGCAGCCGGTGCGTGTCGAGCGAGGTCACGGCGTGCGTGCCGGTGGGCGGCGGGGCGCCGCCGTCGACCGCGAAGGCCGACACGTCGGGGAGCCGGTAGCCGTGCCCGGGCGACGACGTGTGCGGTGCCGTCATCCGCCCGAACTGCACGATCGGTGCACCGTCGAGCATCTGCTCCTCCACGGTGACGTGGTCGCTGAACCACTCGGCGTGCCGCACGGCCGGGTCGGCCATCGCCAGCGGCAGGTGCAACGCCGGCGCACCGTGCGCGGACACCGGCACGTGCGCCGCGTGCGCGTATGCCGCGCACCGGCGCCACCCGGTGAAGCCGCCGCATCGGGTCACGTCCAACTGCAGACAGTCCACCACCTCGCTCACAGACCGGGCGTCGGCCAGTTCGGCGACATACTCACCGGCGGCGACGTCGCAGTTGAGTGCGTCCCGCAACTGCGCCAGGCCCTGGGTGTCCTCCGCGGACACCGGCTCCTCGAACCAGGTGACCCCGAGCATGTCCAGGTCCTGACCGACGCGCATCGCCTGGCTGCGCGAATAGGCGCCGTCCGCGTCGACCATCACCTGGACGTCCGCAGTCGGACGGGCCTGCGTGCCGGTCCGGGCGTGGTCCTGGACCGCGTTGACCACCCGGGCGACCCGGTCGAGGTCGCGGGCGACGTCGTGCCCCCGGTTCTCGCCGATCTTCAGCTTGACCGCCGAACATCCGGCGATGAGCCAGTCCTGGACCTGGCGGTCGAGGTCGCGGGTGCTCATCGAGGTGAAACCACCTGAGCCGTACACGGGTACGGCCTCGCGATGCACACCCCACAGCTCCGCCAGCGGCACGCGCAGACCCTTGCCGCGCAAGTCCCACAGCGCGACGTCCATGGCGCTGATCGCCGCCATGACCACACCGCGCGTGCCGAGGTTGCGGCAGGCGCCGTGCATGCGCTCCCACAGGCGCGATGGGCTCGCCGGGTCCTCCCCGAGCACCTGACGCGCCAGCACCGACCGGATGATCTCGACCGCCGCCGGCGACGTGTAGGACCACCCCAGTCCCACGTGCCCACCGGCCCGGATTTCCACCGTCACCACGTCGACGTGATCCCACGTCAACGTGCCGTCGCTCTGCGCCGCGGCCGTCGGGAACGACAGCGCACGAGCTTCCACTTGGTCGACGACAACGACGGGCGACATGCTGCGCGCATACCCCTGCAGGCAGGTGGCCATGCGTTCACCGCCGCCCGGTTTCCGGCCGGTGACCGCCGGGTAGGTGGCTTCATCTCAGTCGCTGAGAGGAGCACGCCCCCATGCCAACACCTTCCGGTCCCCCGTCCGACTCGCTGCCCGACCTGGACTTCTGTGCCGAACTCGGTCAGCAACTCCGCGTCGACTCGGTGGTGATGAGCGACCGCGCCGGGTCCGGCCATCCGACGTCGTCGATGTCGGCCGCGGATCTGATCGCGGTGCTGCTGGGCCGGCACCTGCGGTGGGACCTGCAGACCCCGGACGATCCGCACAACGACCACCTGATCTTCTCCAAGGGCCACGCCTCGCCGCTCTACTACGCGATGCTGCACGCGGCCGGTGCCATCGACGAGGAGGAGTTGCGCACCTATCGCACGCTGGACAGCAGGCTGGAGGGTCACCCGACGCCGCGGATGCCACCGACCGACGTGGCCACCGGATCGCTCGGGCAGGGTCTGCCGATCGGTGTCGGGATCGCCCTGGCGGGCAAGGAGCTGGACCGGTTGCCCTACCGCGTGTGGGTCCTCTGCGGCGACTCGGAGATGGCCGAGGGGTCCATCTGGGAGGCGTTCCAGTATGCCGCCTGGCGCGGCCTGGACAACCTCACCGCCATCATCGACGTCAACCGCCTCGGCCAGACACGCGAGACGATGCTCGGCCACGACGTGCAGGCGTATGCCGACCGGGCGGCGGCGTTCGGGTGGCATCCGATCGTGGTCGACGGTCACGACGTGCAGGCGATCGACGCGGCATACGACCACGCAGCCGGGGTCAAAGGGAAACCGACCGTGGTCGTGGCCCGGACCCTCAAGGGCAGGGGTGTCCGCGCCGTGGAGGACCAGCCCGGCAAACACGGAAAACCGTTGGCGGATGCCGCTGCCGCCGTCCAGGAGCTGGGCGGCTTCCGCGATCTGCAGGTCGACGTCCAGCGCCCCGACACCGACCGCGAGCCGCATCGCTTCACCACTACGCAGCACGAGCGGCCGTCGTACGACGTGGGGTCCGACGGCTCCACCCGTGAGGCGTACGGCGCCGCGCTCGCCTGGTTGGGAGCCACCCGTGAGGATGTCGTGGCGTTGGACGGCGAGGTGTCGAACTCCACGCACGCCGACCAGTTCGCGAAGATCGCACCGGAGCGCTACTTCGAGATGTTCATCGCCGAGCAGCAGATGGCTGCCGCCGCCGTCGGACTCGGCACCCGCGACTGGATCCCGTTCGCCTCCACGTTCGGCGCGTTCTGGGCACGGGCGTACGACTTCGTCCGCATGGCCGCCGTGTCGCGTGCCGACCTGCGGCTGTGCGGGTCGCACGCCGGTGTCTCGATCGGTGCCGACGGGCCGTCGCAGATGGCGCTGGAGGACATGGCCTCGCTGCGCGCCATACACGGCAGTGCGGTGCTGCACCCGTCGGATGCGAACCAGGTGACGTCCCTGATGGAGCAGATGGCCGACCGCAGCGGGATCAGCTACCTGCGTGTGCTGCGCGGCAAGACCACCGTCCGCACCCCCGCCGACGAGACGGTGCGGATCGGCGGCAGCCGCACGCTGGCCGGCAGCGACGAGGACGAGGTGACGCTGATCGCGTGCGGCGTGACCGTGGACGAAGCGGTGAAGGCTGCCGATCTGCTGGCCGCCGAAGGGATCACGGCTCGCGTCATCGACTGCTACTCGGTGAAGCCGATCGACGAGCAGGCGGTACGCCGCGCCGCGGGCGAGACCTCGGCGATCGTGACGGTCGAGGACCACCGTGCCGAGGGAGGACTGGGCGACGCGGTCCTGGAGGCGCTGGCGGAGTGCGCCGACCGGCCACGGGTGCACAAGCTCGCCGTTGGCATCATGCCGACCTCGGGCACCCCCGAGGAGCTGATGCGTGCCGCCCACATCGATGCCCGGTCGATCGCGGATGCGGCCCGCTCCGTCTGTGCCGAGGCAGGACAACGGCGGGGCTGAGTCAGGTCGAGACCTGCGCCAGCCGGTCCTGGAGAACCCGCAGCGTCGACTCGCGGATGTCGCTCAGCTCGCGAATGCGCCTGTCCTCCAACGATTCCGCGATGCCTTCCAGGCGGACCCCGTGCCGCTCGACGGTCGTGAGCACCTCGCCGGCGGCCGCCGCCGACGACGTCGCATGCGTCCCGCCGGACGGCGCACCGAGGTCCGCGAGGGCGAGCAGGGTGGCGCTGGACAGCGCGATCACGCCACCGGCGGTCAGCATCCGCTCGACGTACAACGTGTCCGCGCCCGGCAGGCCGGCACCCACGGTGGTGTCCCACACCATGCGGATCGGGCGGGCGCCGCACGCCTGCAGGTCGCGCCAGAAGTCGCCGGCGTACGTCTGTTCCAGCAGCCGACCGGCAGCGTCGGCGAGCGCGGCGGCGACCCGACCCTGCTCGGCGCCGGTCAGCCGTGCCACCTCGGCGTCCACGTCCGCGACCCGCAGGGACAGTGCCGCGGATATGCGGGTGAGGTCGCGCCCGCGCGCGGCGGCCTGTTCGAGCCCGGCCAGCACTGTGGCCAGCACCTGCCGCAGCCGCTCCAGGCCGTAGATGTTGGTCGCATCCACGCTGACGCCCTCGGACAACAGTGCCTGCATCGCGGACATCCCTTCCGCGGTCGCGGGCACACCCACGTAGAGATTGTCACGGCCCACCACCGTCCGTAGCCGCCGTGCGTCGTGCAACGTGCCCTCCGTGTCGCGTGCGCACCGCGGATCGACCGCCAGGGAGACGCGGCCGTCGGTGCGCGCGGTCGAATCATGCACTGCGGCCAGCAGATCGCAGACCGTACGGGCGTCGTCGGTCATCGCCCAGAGCAGTGCATCGCCGGCCGGCACCTGCTCCGCGGCGAATTGCGCGAGCTGCTCGCCATACACGCCCTCGGACAGAGCGGCCCCGACGGCGGCCGTGTCGAGGGCGATGCCGGTCACGGGGTATTCGGCAACGAGCCGGTGGATGCTGCCGTCCGCCAGTCCCGGCCGCGAGACGTCGGCCAGCCGCAGCCGCACCCCGCGCGGTTCCGGGGCGCCGACGGCGGCGGCGGGCGGCACGCTCAGTCCTCGTCCGATTTCAGCTCGGGGATGATCACCGAACCGTAGAACTGGATCATCTCCCGATAGTGCGGGCCCATGTTCGCGACGTTCACCGTGTCGTAGCCCGCCTCGAAATACGGACGTATGGCGGCCAGGTGCGTCTCCGGATCCGGGCCGGCAGCAACCGATTTCGCGGTCATCTCCCGGGTCACCAGTTGTGATGCCTGCTCGAAGTGTTGGGGGGAAGGCAGCACCTGGGCGAGTTCGCCGGGCACGCCCGCGTTGGCCCACAGCCGGTGCGCATGATCGACCCCCTCCTCCTCGGTCGGCGCGAACGCCACCTTCACGCCGGCCTCTGCCGGGGCGTTTCGGCCCTTGGCCGAACGGAACTGCCGCAACGCATCGGCATCCGGCTTGGTGGAGATGAAGCCGTCGCCGATCCGCCCGGCGAGCTCGATGGCCTTCGGACCGAAACCGGACACATAGATGGGCGGCGGCTCCTCCGGCAGCGAGTAGATCCGGGCCGTGTCGACGGTGTAGAAGCGACCGTCGTGCGAGACGACCTCGCCGCTCCACAATCGCCGGATCACCTCGACCGCTTCGTCCAGCATCTCGAGGCGGACGTCCTCGTGCGGCCAGCCCTCCCCGGTGATGTGCTCGTTGAGCGCCTCACCGGTCCCGACGCCGAGAGTGAATCGTCCGTTGAGCAGCACCGCACTGGATGCCGCGGCCTGGGCGATCACGGCCGGGTGGATCCGCTGCGTCGGGCACGTCACCGCCGTGGTCACCGGCAACTCGCACGCCTGGGAGATCGCGCCGATGATCGACCAGACGAATGCGCTCTGGCCCTGCTCGTCGTTCCACGGGTGGTAGTGGTCACTGATCCACAGGCAGTCGAAACCGGCATCGGCCGCCGCCCACGCCTGGTCGACCAGTTCGTGGGGCGTGTACTCCTCGCACGACAGGAAGTAGCCGATCCGCATGTCAGTCCTCCAACTCCGGTTCGCGTTGCCCGGCAGGTACCCACGCCGGAACCCTGCAAAACCGCGTCATTCCGTCGCGTGGTGGGGCCCTGCCGTCCGCCGCGCACCGGGTTCAACCGCTGACCAGACGGGTAACCAGCCGCCATGACTGCTGAATGGCCATGGCTCACCGAGCACTTGCACGATCTGCAGATTGGGTCGGCGTCGATCGCGCGGCAGGAGGGCCTGCTGCGCGGCTGGGGTTCGCGGTTGGCGCTGACTCTGGCGACCGGCGGCCGCCTGTTGGCGGCCGGCAACGGGGGCAGTGCGGCGGAGGCGCAGCACCTGACCGCCGAGCTGGTGGGCAAGTTCGACCGGGACCGCAGGGCCCTGTCCGCGATCTGCCTGTCCGCCGAATCGTCCAGTGTGACAGCGATCCTCAACGACTACGGCGGCGAGGAGATCTTCGCCCGGCAAGTTGCCGCGCACGGACGCACCGACGACGTCCTGATGCTGTTGTCGACCAGCGGGCGCAGCCCGAACGTGCTGCGTGCAGCCGAAGTGGGCCGCGAACTCGGGCTGCGTGTGTGGGCGATGACCGGCGGATTGCCCAACCCGTTGGCACAACTGGCTGACGAATGCCTGGCTGTCACCGCCCACTCCACGGCGGCGGTCCAGGAGGGCCATCTCGTTGCGGTGCACGCGCTGTGTGCGGCGCTGGACGAGGAGTTGGGCAGCACCGAGGACACCGGCGGGACGTGGAGCGATCTGCGCCCCGAGGCGCACGCATGACACCGGCTGTCGCGTCCGGCCGGGCCGGTGTCGTCTTCGACATCGACGGCACCCTGCTCGACACCAATTACCTGCACGTGCTCGCGTGGTCGGCAGCGTTCTGCGACAACGGCTTCCGCGTCGAGATGGCCGACATACACCGCTCGATCGGACGCCCCAGCGAGGCGCTCGTGGAGCACCTGGTCGGGCAGGACCGACCGGACCTGGTCCAGGCCCACGCCGCGCACTTCGCACGGCTGCGCGAGCGTTACGGCGTCAATGCCCTGACCGGCGCGCCCGACCTGTTGCGCCGGTGCGCGGCTCAGGGATGGACCGTGGCGCTGGCCACCAGCGGCGGCACGGCGGACCTGGAGTGGATGCTGCCCTTGATCGGCGCGGACGACGTCATCGCCGGTGCGACGACCTCGCAGGACGTGCAGCAGGGTAAACCGAGTCCGGAGCTGATGCTCGCGGCGATGCAGGCACACGGTCTCGCCGTGGACCGCACCGTCGCGGTGGGTGACTCCGTGTGGGACGTGCGCTCCGCCGCGCGGGCGGGCATCCCCTGCATCGGCCTGGCCGGAGGAGGCATCGGCGCGTCCGAACTACGAAGTGCCGGCGCCGCCGAGGTGTATGACGACGCTGCAGCGCTGCTGGAGCGCTTCCCCCGGTCGCTGCTGGGTGGTTCGCGGACATGACGGACGCGTCCCCTGGGGTGCCGCCGGGCCGGAGCAACGCGCGCCATCAGGGCTGCAGCACGACCTTCAGGCACGCGTCGGTCTTGTCCCGGAACATCCGGTATGCCGCCGGACCCTCGGTGAGTGGGAGGTGGTGCGTCGCGAAGTGCTCGAGGTCGAAGACGTCCTCCTCCAGCACCAGCGGCAGCACGTCGTCGGTCCAGCGACGGACGTTCGCCTGGCCCATCCGCAGGGTGACGCCCTTGTCGAAGAGTTCGATCATCGGCATCGGGTCCAACGCCCCGCCGTACACCCCGCTGATCGAGATCGTGCCACCCCGGCGAACCGCCGCGAACGCTGTCCGCAGGGCCGCCATCCGGTCGAGCCCGAAGTGCTTCATCACCGGTTTGCCGACCACGGAGGGCAGCCGGCTCGCGACGCCCGCCGCCGTCTCGGCGACCTTGTCGCCGTGTGCTTCCATTCCGACCGCATCGATCACCCCGTCGGCGCCGCGACCGTCGGTCAGCTCACGGATCGCCTGCGGGACGTCGTCGACCGACCGCCTGTCGATGAGTTCGACACCGTGCCGGCCCGCGGTCGCCAGCCGGTCGGCGACCAGATCGACACCGATGACGCGCGCGCCGAGGTGACCGGCGATCCGGCAGCAGAGCTGGCCGATCGGTCCGAGCCCGATGACGGCGACCGTGTCACCGTCGTGGACGTCGGCATACTGCACCGCCTGCCACGCCGTGGGCAGGATGTCCGACAGATAGAGATATCGCTCGTCCGCGCCGGTCGACGGCAGCACGATCGGGCCGTAGTGCGCCTGCGGCACTCGGACGAACTCGGCCTGCCCACCGGGCACTGCGCCATACAGGCTGCTGTAGCCGAACAGCTTGGCGCCTTTGCCGGTGCGGCGCATCTGGGTGGTCTCACACTGCGACTGCAGCCCGTGCTGACACATCCAGCAGTGGCCGCACGAGATGTTGAACGGCACCACCACCCGATCGCCGGCGGACAGCCGCTCCACCTCCGAGCCGACCTCCTCCACCACACCGATCACCTCGTGGCCGAGGATGTCGCCCTGCTGCATGAATGGCGTCAGCACGTCGTACAGGTGTAGATCCGAGCCGCAGATCGCGGTCGAGGTGACCCGGACGATCGCGTCGGTCGGTTCCTTCAGCACGGGTTCGGGCACATCCGTGACTTCGACCTGCTGGCGGCCCTGCCAGGTCAGCGCCTTCACCGGTCACCACCGCTGAGCGCATCCTTCGTGCGGTCCACCAGGGACGCGAACGGGCCGACCGCCCACTGTTTGACCGGCGAACCGGCCGTCGACGGGTGCGGATGGGTGGGCGCGAGCGACTCGACCGCCTGGAGCCGTTCGCCCATGCTGCGTCGCTTGTCGGCGTCGCACTGGTTCAGCACCGCCGGGAACTCCTCCTTCTCCTCGTTCTCGGCGTGTTGCACGACCGACTGTCGGAAGGACCGGAATGTGGCGTCGAAGTCGCTGGAGGTGACGTCCAGCTTCTCCAGTTCGGCGAGCACCTCGTTGGCCTTCGCCTCCTCCTGGTTGCGTGCGTCGGCGACCCCGTCGCCGGCCAGCGGTGTGGACACCGGTCGCAGGATCATCTCCTCGGCCGTCTCGTGGACTGCGAGAAGCGCACGCAACTCTTCGAACGCCATCTGCTTGTGGTCGCCGCTCGTCGAGGCGACGTCGTCGAAGAGGTCCTGGATCCGGGCATGCTGCTCCAGCAGGATGCGGATCACGTCTCCCTCCGGCAGTTTCGCTGCCTCCGCGCGGTCCTCTGCCGCACCACCCATGATCGGTCTCCTTCGCGATGAACGGATCTGCTGTCACGGTCGCTGTGGGCACTACCCCGGGACATCGGTAGCAAACACCGCCGAGCGTCGGATTGGACCGCTGTGCAACGGGGTAGCCGACCGGTCATGGGCCATCACCGCGCCGGCACCGGCCGCTCCTTCGCACCCGTCGTCCTGGCACTGCGGGCTCTGGGGCTGGGTGACGCCCTCACCGGGGTGCCGGCCCTGCGCGGCCTTCGGCGTGCCTACCCCGAGCACACCGTGCTGCTCGCCTGCCCGCCGGCGGTGGGCCGATGGCTGACGGCGCTGAACGTGGTCGACGGGGTGGTGCCGGCGCACGGCCTCGACCCGCTCACCGATGCACCACGGCCGGATGTGGCGGTCAACCTGCACGGTCGCGGCCCGCGCAGCCACCACGTCCTGGGTATGACGAGGCCGCGCCGGATGGTCGGCTTCGCCTGCGCGGCAGCGGATTTCACCGATGGCCCGAGCTGGGACGACGGCGCGCACGAGGTCGAGCGATGGTGCACGCTGGCACGCTGGGCGGGCGGCACGTGCGGCCCTGCCGACCTACGGCTGGGCTCCCCCGGCCGGGCCGCACTCGGGCCGGTCGTGCTGCACCCCGGCGCAGCGTCGGCGTCCCGGCGCTGGCCGGCAACCCGCTGGCGGGCGGTGGCCCGGGCGTTGCGGACCGATCACCGGGTCGTGGTGACCGGGGGTCCGGCGGAGCGGGCTCTGTGCGAGGCCGTGTGTCGAGGCACCGCGGCCGAGTCGCGCGCGGGTCGCACTCCGCTCCCCGCCCTGGCGGACCTCATCGCAGGAAGCAGTCTGCTCATCTCCGGCGACACCGGAACAGCCCATCTGGCAACGGCTTTCGGCATACCGTCGGTGACGTTGTTCGGTCCGGTGTCGCCTGATCTGTGGGGTCCGGCGATCGACCGGGACCTGCATCGTTGTCTCTGGCACGGCCGGGGAGCCACGGTGCCCGGCGACCCGCACGGCGACCATCTCGATCCGCGGTTGGCCGCCATCACCGTCGCGGAGGTGCTGACCGCCGCGCACGAGCTGCTGGCGTCTCAGCCCGGCGCGGCTGATTCGTCCGGTGAGCCAAGGGGTAGGGCGACCACTTCCGCAGCACCGTGAGAAGCGACGAAGGACCCCGTCATGACCGAGGAACACACCGAGCAGCGAACCGATCCGAACTCCGCGCCGAAGCATTCGTCGCCGGAGGACCCGACACCGGACCGATCGGCGGGCGATGTCGGACACCCCTCCGCGCAGATCCCGATCTCCGACGACCTGGTGCAGAAGCTGGGTGACGCGGCCGACGACTACGCGATGGCCCTGTGGTCCACCGCCCAGCAGACCGATGCGGACGCCGACGAGATGGCGTCGATGATCCGCCAGGTCAACGACGAGTTCGGGGTCGTCCACCCGGACGAAATCGTCAACAAGTGGCAGGAGATCTTCCGCAACTCCGGGGGGCTCGTCACGGTCATCTGCGAGGACCGGGTGCTCGCCGGCGCCCTCTCGGAGGCCAACGCGATGGAACAACCGCACGCGTCGGACGGCCCCGCGATCGATCAGCAGACCGACACCGAGTCGTCCTGATCACGGTGCGGCGACGCGGCCGTCGGTGGTGCGGACCAGCCGCCCGTCGGCCAACGCCGTCGTCAGCGCCTGCTCGAAGACGCCGTTCTCCCAGTACTGCGCCGCAACGGTTTCCGCCAGGTCGCGGATGGACAATGGACCCTGGTCGTCGATGGCGCGGCGCAGCATCGCCAACTGCTCGGTGAGCTGGTCGTCCTGCGGCTCGCCGGCGGTCGATTGCGGCGATGGAGTGGGCTGTGGAGTCGGCTGTGGAGTGGACATGGCGTCACTTCCCTCGGTGAAGGCCGGATCGGGTGGTGTGCCCCGCGGGTCGCAGTCCGCGGGCGAGCAGTTGAGCGAGGTGCAGCGGTGCGCGTCCGGTGTCGTCGAAGGTGCTGATCTGGGTGCGGCAACTGAAGCCGTCGGCCAGCACGGCCGTCGCGTCGTCGGCGGCCCGCAGGGCCGGCAACAGCCGGTCCTCGGCGCAGGCCCGGCTCACCTCGAGGTGGCCGGCCTCGAAGCCGAAGTTGCCTGCCAGGCCGCAGCATCCGCCGACGTTGCGCGCGGTCACGCCGGCATCCTGCAGGAGCGACCGGTCCGCGTCCCAACCGCGGTCGGCGTGCTGATGGCAGTGCACCTGGACCAAGGCCTCGGCCTGGTCGAGAGCCGGCGGTGTCCAGCCGTCGGTGTGCTGGTGCAGCAGTTCGGCGAAGCCGAGCAACTGATCGGCCAACCGCCGCACCTCCACGTCGTCGGGCAACAGGCGCGGTGCGTCCGAGCGCAGCATCGCGGTGCAACTGGGTTCGAGCCCGACGACGGGTAGACCCTCGTGCAGGGCGGGCCCCAGGGCGTCGACCGTGCGCCGCAACGCCCGCCGCGCGATATCGAGCTGACCGGTCGACGTCCACGTCAGTCCGCAGCAGACGGGGCGTGTGGGCAGCTGCACCCGATAGCCGGCCGCCTCCAGCACCGCGACCGCCGCCTGCCCGATCTGTGGGTCGAAGTGATTGGTGAAGGTGTCCGGCCAGAGCAGCACGCTGCCGCGTTCACCGCTGCCGGTGGGACGGCGCGCGGCGAACCATTGTTGCAGTGTGCGCGCGGCGAACCTCGGCACCGGCCGGTCCTCGACCCCGGCCGCTCTCGCACCGAGACGGCGGACCGCGGGAATCCCACTGAGCCGGTTGATGATCGGAGCGCTGCGCGTGGCCGTGACGGCGCGTGCGGCCACCGGGAGCCAGCCGAGGGCGTAGTGCGCGCGGGGACGCAGCCGATGCCGATAGTGGTGGTGCAGGAATTCGGCCTTGTAGGTCGCCATGTCGACGTTGACCGGACAGTCGCTCGCACAGCCCTTGCAGGACAGGCACAGATCGAGGGCGTCCCGGACCGCGGTCGAGCGCCAGCCGTCGGTGATCGGGCCGTCGTCGTGGCCGTGCAACATCTCGAAGAGCAACCGGGACCGGCCGCGGGTCGAATGGACCTCTTCGCGGGTCGCCCGGTAGGAGGGGCACATGACGTCGTCGTCGTCCTTGGGCTGGGGAGCCCGGCACAGGCCCACGCCGACGCATCGGTTGGCAGCATGGATGAAGCCGCCGTCCGCGGGATAGTCGAACGCCGGCGAAGCCGCGAGTCGCGGTGACCACGAGCTGCCCAGCCGGAGGTGCTCGTCCAGCCGGTCCGCCGTGACCAGCTTGCCGGGATTCATCAGGTTCTCCGGATCGAACAGCGACTTCAGCTCGGCGAACGCCGTCATGATCCGGTCGCCGAACATCCGCGGCAGGAGTTCGCCGCGGGACTGACCGTCGCCGTGTTCTCCGGACAGCGATCCGCCATACGAGACGACCAGGTCCGCCGCTTCCTCCATGAACCTGCGGTAGGCGTCCACTCCACCGGAGTCGGCCAGCCGGAACGGGATCCGGGTGTGGATGCAACCCTGTCCGAAGTGACCGTAGATGCTCTGCACGGCGTCGTCGGAGTAACCGAAGCGCCGGCAGAGCGCCTCGAAGTCCCGCAGGTAGTCGCCCAGTCTCTCGGGGGCGACAGCTGCGTCCTCCCAACCGGACCAGGCGTCGGGTTCACCCGGGACATGTGCGCTGGCGCCCAGGCCGGACTCGCGCACCGCCCACAGGTCGCCCTCCAGGTCCGCATCCGACACCAGCGACACATCCGGGTCCTCGGGTGCGCGGCCGGTGCCGCGCAGCATCGCCGCGGCGGCACGGTCGGCGTCCTGCTTGTGCTGTGCGCCGAACTGCACCATCAGGAAGGCGTTCCCGTCGGGCATCTGCCCCCGGGCGTCGTCGTGAAGGTGCTCGACCCGCTCGTCGTGGATCAGCCGGTGGTCGAAGCCTTCCAGCGCGATCGGCTCGTACGGCAACAGGTCCGGCACCGCGTCGGCGGCGGCCGCGACCGAGTCGTAACCCAGGACCACCAGGGTGCGTTCGGGCAGCACCGGCACCAGGTCCAGCTTCGCGTGCAGCACCGTGACCAGCGTCGACTCGCTGCCCACCAGGGCGCGGGCGATGTCGAAGCCGTACTCCGGCAACAGCGAGTCGAGGTTGTAACCGGAGACTCGCCGCGGAATGTCGGGGTACCGCGCGCGGATCTCGTCGGCATACTCCTCCCGCAGCCGCCGCAGCGAACGGTAGATGCCGGAGCGGCGGTCACCGTGCCGCTCGATCTCGGCATACTGCTCGTCGGTGGTGCGTCCGCACCAGAAGCGGGTGCCGTCGGCCAACAGGACCTCGAGGCCGGCGATGTTGTCGACCACCTTGCCGGTGCGCTGTGCGGTCGCACCGCACGAGTTGTTCCCGATCATCCCGCCGACGGTGCAGTTGGGGTGCGTTGCCGGCTCCGGCCCGAATCGCAAGGAATGGCCCGCGAGTTCACGGTTGAGCTGGTCCAGGACGATACCGGGCTCGACGACGCAGGTGCGCCCGTCCGGGTCGACTTCCAGCACCCGGTGGCAGTGCTTGGACCAGTCGATCAGGACCGCCTGGTTCGTGCCCTGACCGGCGAGGCTGGTGCCGCCACCACGCGACACGATCGGGGCGTGGTGCCGGCGAGACACCGCGATCGCGGCCGCCCCCGCCTCCACGCTGTGCGGCACCACGACCCCGATGGGCACCTGCCGGAAATTCGAGGCGTCGGTGGAGTATGCCGCTCGGGTGCCGGCGTCGAAACGGACCTCGCCGTCCACGTGGGCGCGAAGATCGTCCTCGAGTGTCCCGCTCACGGTTGCCAGCCGGGCTGCTCACCGTGGCCGGGCATGCTCGGACCGGAGTCGTGCGGGGTGGCGCCGTCCGCCCAGCGCAGCACCGCCGCCACACCGCCCGGCAGGGTGACCTCCGCCGGCACGAGGACCACGGCTGCGTCCGTCCTCAACGCAGCGGCGGCGAGCTCGACGGCACGGCGGGTGTCCGGCGGTGGGTCGGTCAATACCAGGGTCTCCACCTGGCCGCGGTCGAACGCCCGGGTCACCTCGTCCGGTCCTTGTGCGGCCCGGTCCTGGCGTCCCTCCGCCTGCAACAGCTGCGCGGTGGTCTGCTCCACGTCGGTGGCCACGGCCGCGTCCAGCGCGTCGCGGATCGCGGCCTCCTGCGCCTCCTGGTCGGTGCCGTCGGCGCGGCCGCCGGTGTCCAGGACGGTCAGCAGCGCGGCCACCCGCTCGTTGACGTGCGCGTGCAGCGCGGTGACGGCACGGGTGTCTCCGGCGACGGTGATCACTGCCGGGTGGTGCTGTTGCGCGAGCCGGTCCACCTGGTGGGCGACCTCGGTCGCATTGCGCTCCCAGGAGTCCTCGGCACGGCGCTGCAGCCGCTGTTCGGACGCCTCACCAGCACTCACCTTGTGGATCACGTCGTGATCGCCGGACACCGCGGGCTCCCCGGCATCCGCACCGAGCGGTCCCCGCACGCTGATGTCCGCCCCGGTGCGGTCGATGTTCACGTGCAGATGGGCGGGGTACCGCTGACCGGAACGCAGCAATGGCAACAGGTTCGGCACCGGACCTCGGTCGGCGATGCCGTCCGGCGCCTCGGGCAGCGGAACGTCCAGCACGATCCGCGCCGCGTCACCGTCGTCGCCCACGGCGGCGATCACACAGCGCCCCACCGGCCCGGTGCGTCCATCGACGACGGCGAAGCGATCGCCGATCAGCTCGAGCAGCCGATCGGGCACCCCGGCGGCGGCGAGTTCGTCGCGGGCGGCCTCCCATCGCAGTTCGATGCGGTGTGCGGCGCCCGGACCGTCACGGGTGGTGTCCAGCGCGACGGTCACGTAGTCGTCGCCGGCCTGCTGCAGGTTCTTCCACGCATCCAGTCTCATCAGGGCGGATCTCCTGTGTCTTGGGTCCTGACGAACTACCCGAGAGCGTTACCCACAAACCGTGGTGTGGCAGCGGCCACTGTCGGGTATCACCGCCCGATGGACACGATGACCTTCGTCGGCAACGCCACGACCATCCTGCGCATCGGGTCGTTCACCGTGCTGACGGATCCGAACTTCCTGCGCCGTGGTCAGTTCGCCTACCTGGGCTGGGGCCTGGTGTCGCGACGGCTGGTGGATCCTGCTGTGCAACCCTCGCAGCTGCCCGCGCTCGACGCGGTCCTCCTCTCGCACCTGCACGGCGACCATTTCGACCGGATCGCACGGCGACAGCTGGACAAGGAGGTGCCGCTGCTGACGACGCCACAGGCCGCGCGGCGCCTCGGGCGTCGCGGGTTCGCCACGGAGGCGCTGGAGACCTGGCAGACCACGACCCTCCAGCGCGACGGCGAGCAGCTCGTCGTCGAGTCGCTGCCCGCGATCCACGCCACCGGCTTGCTGGGCCGGATGCTGCCGCCGGTCATGGGCAGCATGCTGACCCACCGTGTCCCGGGGCGTCCGGACCGGCGCCTCTACATCAGCGGGGACACCCTGACCGGACCTCATCTGGACGCCATCGCCGAGCGGTATCCGGCCATCGACGCAGGCATCCTGCATTGCGGTGGCACTCGTGTCCTGCTGCGCACGGTGACGATGGACGATGTGCAGGCAGTCGATGCCATCCGCCGTCTTCCGCTCGACCGCGTTGTGCCGGTCCACCACGACGACTACCGCGTCTTCCGTTCTCCGGTCTCGGCTTTCATCGCCCGTGCGCGCCGGCACGGACTCGCGGACCGCATCGCCGTGCCGCGGCGCGGCGAGACCCGGCCGTTGTTCGGCGACCAGTGAGGTCAGGTCAGGTCATCGCACGGCGAGCGACGGTGCCGTCACGGACGAAACGTCGCAGACCGTCCCGGATGGTCCGCGGCCGCAGCGCCGGTGTGTCCGTGCCGGCACCGTCCGCCATACCGGCGATGAGTTCGGCCAGCACGTCGGACGCCCGGTGCCGGGGCCGCCACCCCAGTTCGTCGTGGGCGCGTGCACAGCTGACCATCGGAGCCCGGTTGGCCATGTCGACCCAACCGGGCTCCAACGAGTGCAGATGGGCAGCCCATGCGCCGGCGACCAGTCCGCGAACGCCCGGCGGTATGTCGCGAATAGGCATGGCCTGCAACGCTTTGGCCATGTCTTCACCGTCGAGCACGTCGTCGGCCGCCAGATTGAACGCCCCGCCGACGTCCCGCTCGAGGCACCGGACGATGGCGAGCGCGACATCGTCGGCGTGGATCAGTTGCATGCGGAAGTCCGGGTCGACCGGCAGCAGGAGCAACCGGTCCACTGCGCACGACGGCACGATGGCGGGCAGCGAGCAACGCAGCATCATACCGCCCGCTGCGCGCTGTCCGATCATGCAGGGGCGCAGCAGGGTGAGGCGTTCGAGCGCGTCGTGCCGGTGCGCGGCCGCGCGCCCCGCCGCTTCGGCCCGCACCTTGTCCTGGCTGTAGGTGCAGGACCGGATGCCGCCGAGCGGATGCCCTTCGTCGGCCGGGTCGAGCGAGGTACGCGGGCGGTATGCCGCCACCGAGGACAGTTGCACGACACGGTCCACGCCGGCTGCGAGCGCGGCGTCGACGCACCGGCCGGCCGCCCCGGGTCCGGATTCGGCGAGCAGATCCGGGCGGCGCATCGGCTGGAATCCCCACGCGAGGTGCACCAGCGCGTCCGCCCCACGACACAGTCGCTCGAACGGCCCGCGGGCAGCCTCGTCCGCCAGATCCAGTGCCGTCCATCGCACCGCGTCGGGCCCGAGCCACCCGGGAGCCGGCCGCCGCACCACCGCCTGAACGGTGTGTCCGGCCCGCAGCAGGTGGGGCAGGAGGGCAGTCCCGATGTTGCCGGTCGCGCCGGTCACCACAACTCTCATGACCGGTGGCGTACCCACTCGGCCGTGCAGCGCAACGCGATTCGGCGTCTCGACGCCAGGGTATGAGGTGCCCGCATCCCAGGAGGTACACGCATGTCGATCACTCCCCGACCGGACCGAATCACCGCACGTCCGGTGAGCCGCACCATCGACGCCCCCGCCGCGGTCGTCTGGGAGGTGCTCAGCAACGGGTGGTCGTATGCCGCCTGGGTGGTGGGCAGTGCCCGCATCCGCGCGGTCGACGCCGGGTGGCCGCAGGATCGCGCGCGGCTGTATCACTCGGTCGGTCTGTGGCCGGTGATGATCCACGACCACACCGACGCGGTGAGCAGTGTCCCCGGCAGGGAACTGGTGCTCGCACCGCGTGCGTGGCCGTGGGGACGCAGTGAGGTCAGGCTGACGCTGGAGGACCGTGGCGACACGTGCGTCGTCGGGATGGCGGAGGACGTCATCTCGGGACCGGGCCTGGCCCTGCCCCGCGCGGCGCGGCAGCTGATGTTGCGCCCGCGCAACCGGGAGTGCCTGCGGCGGCTGGCGCTCATCGCCGAACGCAACGGCGCCTAGCCGGGTCCCGGGCGACGTCGTCGCGCCGCCTGGGGCAGGGGTTGATCAGGGGTTGTTGCGCAGCAACCGGTTCCACGCGGTCTGTGTGAGTGCGCGGTGGACGGCGCCCAGCCTGCCGTGCGCGGACAGTGCGGCCCGTGCCGCGTTCCAGCCGCACGCCCCGTGGACTCCGCCACCGGGGTGGGCGCCGGCGCTGGCGAGATACAGGTTCGCGACAGGCGTCTCCGGACGCCCGAGGCCGGGTGTCGGGCGGAAGAACAGTTGCTGATAGAGCGCCGACGTGCCGCCGTTGATGGCACCGCCGACCAGATTGCGGTCCATCGCCTCCAGGTCGGCGGGGCGCTGCACGACCTCACCGACGACCGCATCGCCGAAGCCCGGCGCCGCATCTTCGAGGGCAGCCTTCGCACGGCGTATGACGGTCGCGATCGCCTGCTCGTCGTGCGCCATCGACTGCGGCAGATGGGTGTAGGCCCAAGCGGATTCGCAACCCTCCGGAGCGCGGGTCGGGTCGGCCCGCGCCATCTGTCCCAGGACGACGAACGGTTGCTCGGGCAGGTCGCCGGCCTGCAACTGGAGTCCGGATCGCAGCAACGTCCCGGCCGAGCCGCTCAGGTGCACCGTCCCGGCGTTGCCGAGCACCGGGGTGCGCCACGGGATGGGCCGGTCCAGCGCCCAGTTGAGCTTGACGGTCGAGTGGTCCCAGGCGAAGCGGCGCAGGTCCGGCGCCATCCGCTCCGGCACATCGGTGCCGGCCAACAGATGCGTGTAGAGCGCCGGGGCGGCCACGTCGGCGAGCACCGCCCGGCGTGCGGTGATGCGGGTGCCGTCGGCCAGGTGCACACCGGTCGCGGAACCGTGCTGCACGTGGATGCGGTCGACCGCCGTGCCGCAGCGGAATTGTGCGCCGCCGGACTCCGCGCGACTGCGCAACGCCCCGGCGAGCCGGCCGGCGCCGCCTTCCGGGACCGGGAAACCCACATCCTGTGCGAGCATCACCAGCAGCCAGCCCATGAAGCCGCCGCCGTCGCCGTTCGGACCCAGGTCGCTGTGCATCGCATTGCCGGACAACAGGACCCGGCCGCCTTCGCCCGCGAAGTTCTCCTCCCCGAGCCGGTGCGCCGGCGTGATCGCCAGGCGTGCCAGGTCCGCCAGCCCGGCCACCCGGGTGCGTCGCAGGAACGACAGGATGGCGCGCACCGGGGGGAACACGGTGAACAACGCGTCGAGCACGGCCGGCCGCACCCGCTGGTAGGTGGCGAACATCTCCAGCCAGGCACTGCCGTCGCCCGGCGCGAAGTCGTCCAGCGCCGCCGCGGTGCGGTCCACGTCGGACCAGAGGACGGCCGCGCGCTCCGGCGAGACGACGTGTGCCACTGGTGACGCCGACCGGCGCCAGACCAGCCCGTGTCCTTCCAGGCCCAGGTCCTGCACGACCGGACTGGCCGCGGCGAGGGGATAGAACGCGCTGAACAGATCGCTGATGTAGCCGGGGAAGAGCTCGGCACTGCGCACCGCGCCGCCGACCTCGTCCTCCGCTTCGACGACCACCACGTCCCAGCCGGCATCGACCAGGGCGTTGGCGGCGACGAGTCCGTTCGGTCCGGCGCCGATCACGACGGCGTCTGCGTTCTCAGCTCGGTAAGTCATGGTCGCTCCTGGTTACCCGGCGAGACGGCGGAGAAACCGGTCATCGGCGTGGCGCCGTTGTGGTCCCACCCCTCACGGCTCCTAGTCCCGGAAGTGCTCGAAGGTCCAGCCTATGACGGCGAAGAACGCCAGCGGCACGTCCAGCAGCACGAGCCACCAGCCGATCGCGATCCCGAAACAGGCGATCGAGGCGGTGACCGCGAGCAGTGGCGGCCAGATGCTGTGCGGCGCGAAATAGCCGTAGTCCCCTGCGGTTTCGGCGATCTCGCCGCCGCTGTCGTCCTCGGGGCGCTCGTCGGTCTTGCGACCGGTCCACCACAGGTAGAGCGTGAGCACGCCGGAGATCAGCGCGGTGACGACCAACGCGGCCGTCCCGGCGAGCTCGTGGCCGTAGGTGAACCATGCGTAGATGACGGCCACCACCAGGAAGAATACGGTCCAGAACGCGAAGAGCCTGGTCTCGGTGCGCAGTGCCGCGTGGCGCTTCATGACGACGAACTCCCCGATGCGCCCTGTGCGGCGTCCTCTTCGGCGTCCTGTGCGGCGTCGTCGCCGGAGCCGGCGCGGACCTGCGGGACCGTGCTCGCCTGGGGATGGTGCAGGTCGAAAGCGGGCCGGATGCTGCGGATCCGCGGCAGGCTCTCGAAGTTGTGCCGCGGCGGCGGGCAGGAGGTGGCCCATTCCAGGGACCCGCCGTAACCCCACGGGTCGTCGACCTCGATCTTCGGCGCGGAACGCCAGGTGCGCCATACGTTCAGGAAGAACGGCAGCATCGAGATGCCGAGGATGAAGGCGCCTACCGAGGAGATGTCGTTCATCCACTGGAAGTCGTCCGAGGGCAGGTAGTCGGCATACCGCCGCGGCATGCCCTTCACCCCCAGCCAGTGCTGGATCAGGAACCTCGTGTGGAAGCCGACGAACAACAACCAGAAATGGATCTGGCCGAGCCGCTCGTTCAGCATCCGGCCGGTGAGCTTGGGCCACCAGAAGTAGAAGCCGGCGAACATCGCGAACACCACCGTGCCGAAGAGGACGTAGTGGAAGTGCGCGACCACGAAGTAGCTGTCGGTGAGACTGAAGTCCAGGGCCGGTGAGGCGAGTATGACGCCGGTGATGCCGCCGAAGAGGAAGGTCACCAGGAAGCCGATCGACCACACCATCGGTGTCTCGAAGCTCAGCGACCCGCCGTACATGGTGCCCACCCAGTTGACGAACTTCACCCCTGTCGGGATCGCGATGAGCATGGTCATGATCGCGAAGAACGGCAGCAGCACCTGGCCCGTGGCGTACATGTGGTGCGCCCACACGGTCATCGACAGGGCGGCGATCGCGATGGTGGCGAAAACCAATGTCAGATAACCGAAGAGCGGTTTGCGGGAGAAGACCGGGAAGATCTCGGTCACGATCCCGAAGAACGGCAGGGCGACGATGTAGACCTCGGGATGGCCGAAGAACCAGAAGAGGTGCTGCCACAGCATCGCTCCCCCGGTGGCCGCGTCGAACACGTGGCCGCCGAGCACCCGGTCGGCCGCCAGCGCGAAGAGCGCCGAGGCCAGCACCGGGAACGCGATGAGCGCCATCAGCGAGGTGATGAGCGCGTTCCAGGTGAAGATCGGCATCCGGAACATCGTCATACCGGGCGCCCGCATGCAGATGATCGTGGTGATGAAGTTGACGGCGCCGAAGATGGTGCTGAAGCCGCTCATCACCAGGCCCATGGTCCACAGGTTGCCGCCCACCTCCGGGGAGTACTGCGTGCCGCTGAGCGGCGTGTAGGCGAACCAGCCGAACGACGCCGCGCCCTGGGGCGTCAGGAAGCCGGAGAGCACCTCGATGCCACCCAGCAGGTAGAGCCAGTAGGACAGCGCGTTCAGCCGCGGGAACGCCACGTCCGGAGCGCCGATCTGCAACGGCATGATCGCGTTGGTGAAGCCCGCGAACAGCGGTGTCGCGAAGAGCAACAGCATGATCGTGCCGTGGATCGTGAACAACTGATTGAACTGGTCGGTGTTCTGCACGATCTGCAGCCCCGGCGCCCACAGCTCCGCACGGATCATCAGTGCCAGGACGCCGCCGACCATGAAGAACGCGAACGATGTGGCCAGGTAGAGGTTGCCGATCACCTTGTGGTCGGTGGTGGTGACGACTTTCCACAGCCGCCTCCCGGCCCGAGGTGGCACCGGCCCTGAAGGTGCCCGCCGCCTCCGCCGGGCCGTGGCAGCGTCCCTGCGGAGTGTTGGCAGCATGCCAGCGCCATACCCACCGCGGCGGCTTCGAACCGTCGCCCGCGCACCTAGCATGTGCGGTATCTGACGCCCACAGGCAGGACGACGCTCGTGATCCTGGACGACTACCGCTCACCGTGGCTCGACGAGGAGCTCACCGACCTGCGGCAGCTGGCGCGCACCTTCCTCGCTCGCGAGGTGGTGCCCCACCAGGAACGCTGGGCCGAGCAGCACATGGTCGACCGTGACCTGTGGCGGGCGGCCGGCGCCGCGGGGCTGCTGTGCACGAGCATCCCGCAGGAGTACGGCGGAGGCGGCGGCACCTTCGCGCACGAAGCCGTCATCGCCATCGAGCAGGCGCTGGCCGCCGACGACGCCTGGGGCAACCAGGTGCACAGCACGATCGTCGCCCACTATCTCGACGCCTTCGGCACCCGGGAACAGAAGCAGCGGTGGCTGCCGCGCATGGCCACCGGTGACCTGGTCGGCGGCATCGCGATGACCGAGCCGGGCACCGGCTCCGACCTGCAGGCGGTCCGCACCCGCGCGGTGCGCGACGGCGACGACTACCTGATCAATGGTGCGAAGACGTTCATCTCCAACGGAACTCATGGCGACCTGCTGGTCGTGGTGGCGCGCACCGGCGTCGAGGAGGGCGGCAAGGGCCTGTCGCTGATCGTCGCCGAGACCGAGGACCTGCCGGGTTTCCACCGCGGACGCGTGCTGCGGAAGATCGGCATGCACGGCCAGGACACCCGAGAGCTGTCGTTCGTCGACATGCGGGTGCCGACCGCGCACCTGCTGGGCGAGCGGGAGGGCGACGGTTTCGTGCAGTTGATGCAGCAGTTGCCGCAGGAAAGACTCATCATCGCGGTCAGCGCGGCGGCAGCAGCCGAGGCCGCCGTCCGCTGTGCCGCCTCCTACGCCAAGGAGCGGCAAGCGTTCGGCCGAGATCTGTTGTCCTTCCAGAACACTCGCTTCGTGCTCGCCGAAAGCGCCGCTGACGCCCTCGCCGCGCGCACCCTCGTCGACAGCTGCATCACCCGGCACCTCGCCGGAGAGCTCGACGCGGCCGGCGCATCGCTGGCGAAGTTCTGGTGCACCGACGTGCAGAACAAGGTGGTGGACCGCTGCCTGCAGATCTTCGGCGGATACGGCTACATGGCGGAGTACCCGATCGCCCGGATGTATGCCGCCGCGCGCGTGCAGCAGATCTACGGTGGCACCAACGAGATCATGAAGGAGCTGGTGGCCAGATCGTTGTGAGGGCGCCCTGCGGCGCCCGATCTCATCCGTGCAGCATCAGGTAAGGCGCCAGCGCGAACATGGCGGTCACCAGCGCCGTCCGCAACGTCCGTGTCGGCAGCGCCCGGGCGATGCGCCAGCCGATCAGCACCCCGGCAAGCTCCGGAACGCCCACGACCACGGCCAGTCCCCAGTCGATGCTGCCCAGGGCCACGTAACCCACCGCGCCGACGCCGGCGATGATCACCGACTGCACCTGCGCCGCCGCCAGCGATTCGAGCATGTCCGTTCCGGCCGCGACCAGCAACGGCACCGTCAGCATCGGGCCGCCGATGCCGATGATCCCGGCTGCGAGCGCCACCAGGAGGCCGATCGCGCCGACCAGCGGCGCGGGCGGATGGTGGAGGGTGCGACCGCTGGCACCGGTCTCGTCGGTCCGCTGCCGCAGCAGGACCAGGGCCGCCACGATCGCCAGCAGCAGTCCGAGCACGACACCGAACGCACGTGGCGACAACAGCGAGTTGGCCACGATGCCCAGCGGGGTCCCGACCGCCGCGGTGGCCGCCAGCAGCGTGGCCGTTCGCGCGCTCTGCCGGCTGCGCAGCTGACCGGAACGCGCATAGGCCGCCGTGCCGAGCGCGCCGGTGGCCACGTGGGTGACGATCGCGGTGCCGGCGACCTGGGCAGGCGTCAGGTCGGTGAACATCACCAGCCCGACCGTCGGCAACACGCCGCCCGGACCGATGGCGGTGATGCCGATTCCGCCCGCCAGCCCGAAGGCGGCGAGCACCACGATGATCAGTATCGACAGGTCGGCGATGGCCGGTCCTCCTCGGGACAGCGACACGTGGGGGCCGCGCAGCACCCGGTGTCACGACGGTTGCCGCGCATCACTCTGCTGTGCTGCGAGCGTCGCGGTGCACGACCGCATGCAGCGCGAACCGATCCGCGCGGATCTGCAACTGCTCACTGTCCACGGCGCGTCCATCGGCGAGACGGGTCAGCCGCTCGATCGCGAAGAGCGCGGAACCCGGTGGTATCTGGAGCAACCGGGCTGCCGGCTGCTCGGCTTCGATCGCGTGCACGGTGACCTCGGCGCGTCCCAGCCGGGACCCGCTGGTCTGCTCGATCAGGGTGAACACATCCGTCCCGATCAGGTCCGCGGACAGCAGCGCCGCGCCCACATCGGCCGTCAGATAACTCACGTCCCACGACAACGGTCCGTCGTTGATCCGCCGCAACCGCTCCAGGCGTACGCCGCCGGTGGACGTCTCGACGCCGAGTTGTGCGGCCACCCGCGCCGGCAGCTCGTGCACCCGTCGGGCGTCCAGCACCTCGTTGCGCACGGTGCCGTAGCCGGCCAGCGTCTCGCCCAGGCCCTCCAGACGATCCAGCCCATGGCCGTACCGGGGCTGCGCCACCGTCGTGCCCGCTCCGCGCTTGCGTGCGATCAGCCCTTCGCTGCGTAGCACGGCCAGGGCATCGCGCACCGCATTCCGCGAGGCGGTGTGCCGGGTGGCCAGCTCTGCTTCGTCCAGCCGGTCACCGACGGCGAAGTCACCATCCAGGATCTGCGCGCGCAGCACCTCCGCCAGTGCTCGGGCACGTTCCTGCCGTGGGTGCGCCGACGTCCACGCGGCCGGGATCACACGCGCGGTGCGCTGCTCCGTCGGCCCCGTCATACCACCAGCCTACCCGTTACGCCAGAGTTCCGCCAGATCGGACGTCGCGAGGCAGCCGACGCCCAGACCGTCCGTGGCCGCCTCCTGCACCATGCCCGCCCGCGGCCTGGTTAGGATGAGCGCGCCCGAGCCGGAACCTGTGCCGGTCGCCCACGCGCGCACCGCACCGGCCGGGAGCCAGGTCATTCGGACACCTCCAGAACCGGGGTGCTGCCACTTCGGGTCCTCTCGGATCCTCGGATCAGCCGGAGCAGCCCCCCATGTCCTCCGAGACGTCCTCACCCGCGCCCTCCGACCCGGCCGACGTCGTGGCACACGACGCCGCCGACCTCGCCCGGCAGAGCTCCTTCGAGGAGATCAGTCGAGAACTCCTGCACACCGCGGGCGAACAACCCACCCTGGAACGCATCACCGAGCTGGCCGTCGCCACGATCGACGGATGCGATGCATGCGGTGTGTCGATCCGACGCAGCGACGGCAGCGTCGACACCCCTGCGTGCACCTCTGCACTGGTCGAGCAGTCCGACGCGCTGCAGTACCAACTCGGCGAGGGGCCGTGCCTGGACGCCATCTGGAAGATGGACATGTACCTCATCGACGACCTGGCCACCGAGACACGCTGGCCCCAGTGGGCGCCGGCGGCCGTGGACCTTGGGTTCGCTGCAATCCTCAGCCTGCGACTGGAGACGCCCGAACACACCCTCGGCGGCCTGAATCTCTACTCCCACACCAGGGCCGCCTTCGACAACACCGACGTGATGATCGCCAGCATCTTCGCCCGCCACGCCTCCAACGCGCTGTCGATCACCCGGCGCCACGACGGGCTGCAGGACGCGCTCCGGACCCGGCAGGTCATCGGGATCGCTCAAGGCATGCTCATGCAGCGCTACGGGCTCACCCTCGATCAGTCCTTCGAGGTGCTGCGCCGCTACTCCAACGACAACAACGTCCGACTCCGGGTCGTGGCCGAACAGCTCGTCGCCGCAGGCCGCGTCACCAGCGGCATCCAGGACGCCATCGCCACCCCGCCGGCCACGACCGAGAACGGTCGGCCGACTTCGGACTGAACGCGGCATCGCCCGGCCACCGCGCCTATACCCATATACCCCCATGGGGTACCCTCAAGCCATCGTCTAGATACCCCCTGGGGGTATAACCGAGGAGGACTTGATGGAAACCACGACTGCCGCGCCACCGCGGCGCTGGCTGGGACTGGCCGTCATTGCAACGGCACAGTTCATGGTGATCATGGACACGTCGATCATCGGTGTGGCCCTGCCGGACATGCAGCGTGATCTGGGCTTTTCCGGCGACGGGCTGACGTGGGTGTTCAACGCCTATGTGGTCGCGTTCGGCGGCCTGCTGCTGGCCGGCGGAAGATTGTCCGACCTGTTCGGAGCGCGTCGGATGTTCGTGACCGGCTGGGTGGTGCTCGCCGCTGGATCGGTGGCGGCCGGCGTGGCCGCCGACCCGGCCACGGAGTTGGTCGGCCGCGCCGTGCAGGGTGCCGGGTCCGCACTGATCGCACCCCCCGCGCTCACGATGCTGATGATGTTGTTCGGGCCGCATCCCACGGAACTCCCGAAGGCGCTGGCGGTGTACGGCGCCGCCGCACCCGCCGGCGGGACGGCAGGTGTGTTCCTGGGCGGCGTCCTCACCCAATATGCGACCTGGCCGTGGGTGTTCTTCATCAACCTGCCGATCGCAGCGCTCGTCCTGGCGCTGACCGTCAGCAGCCTGCCCAGCGGCTCCACGGGTGTCCACGCGCGGGTGGACGTGTTCGGTGCCGTCACGGTCACCGGCGGACTCGCGGTAACGGTGTACGCGGTCGTCTCGGCGCCCGACGCGGGCTGGGGTGCAGCACGCACCTGGATCCTTTTCGCCATTGCGGCCGTGCTGCTGGTGACATTCCTGATGTTGCAGGCCACCCAGCGAAACCCGTTGCTGCGACTGGGCATCTTCTCGGCTCCGAACCTGGGTGCCGCGAACCTGGCGCAGGCTCTGCTCGGGGCTGCCTGGGTCCCGATGTGGTTCTTCCTGAACCTCTATCTACAGCAGGTCCTCGGCCTGTCCGCCTTCCCTTCCGGTGCAGCACTCCTGCCGATGACCGGACTCATCATGCTCGGCATGGTGGTCCTGGCGCCGCGAGTCATGGCGCAGCTCGGCCCCAAGCCACCACTCGTGGGCGGCCTGCTGATCCTGGCCGTAGGGCTGTTCTGGCTCGCGCAGATCGACCCGGCCGGTTCCTACGCCGTCGACGTCCTGCCTGCTTCTCTGGTCTCCGCGCTCGGCATGGCGCTGGCGTTCATCCCGTCCCTGGGCACCGCCATCAGCGCCGCGCGGCCCGAGGAGGGCGGCCTGGCCTCCGGTCTGGTCAGCACCAGTTACCAGGTCGGCTCGGCGCTCGGGCTGGCGATCGCCACGGCCGTCGCCGCAGCAGCCGGGACCGGGAAGGCGGGCGACCTCGCCGCGGCCACACACGGTTACTCGGCCGCGTTCATCGTCGCCGCCGTGACCGCACTCATCGGCGCAGCGGTCACCATGGCCCTCATGCACACCAGGCGTCCGGTAGCCGCCGGCGAGCCAGAGGACCGGGGCGACTCCCTTCCCCGCCAGGAGGCGCACTCATGACACGGCCGTGCGTCCCCTCCGGGTGGAGCAGCACTCGACAGCTCACGCGAGAGGGATGACCGCATCCGACACGGAAACAGCCCCTGACTCCGCAGGTGTGCGGAGTCAGGGGCTGTGTCGTGGTGGACGATACTGGGATCGAACCAGTGACCTCTTCCGTGTCAGGGAAGCGCGCTACCGCTGCGCCAATCGTCCAAGGCGGTACTACACACGCGATACGACATCGCAGAGCGGACAACCGGGCTCGAACCGGCGACCTCAACCTTGGCAAGGTTGCGCTCTACCAACTGAGCTATGTCCGCCTGTCAACCCTGACTTCGTCAGCCGGGGCAACGGATCAGAACTCTATCCGACACCCTGCCCAACCTCCAAAACGACCCTCTCGGAACGCTTTGGCAGTCCTGGTTCACGAGGTGGAGACGGGATTTGAACCCGTGTAGACGGCTTTGCAGGCCGTTGCCTCGCCTCTCGGCCACTCCACCGTGCGGTGTGGTTCCCGAGCCTCGCGAAGAGACTCGGGAACCGTGCACCAGAGCGGACAACCGGGCTCGAACCGGCGACCTCAACCTTGGCAAGGTTGCGCTCTACCAACTGAGCTATGTCCGCCTGCAACCCGACGCGAAACGCGTCGTGCACGCGCCGAAACATTAGCCGATCGCGCGCCGGGAATCCAAACGGGGCTCCTCCGGCGCGGTGTCCTCTCCCGCGTCGGTTTCGGGTACGGCGCGCACCCTGCGCCGCTCGGCCAGATCGAGCCGCGTCACCGGCAGTTTGAGGCGGCCGGTCTCCGGCTCGACGGTCTGCTCCTTGAGCCTGGTCACACCGTCCCCGATCCACTCGATCGCCCGCTCGCGCACCGGCGTGCGCTCCGGAGCCCGCCACAATCTGACGGAGGCGGCGTTGAGGGCCGCGCCGATCAGTACGGCAATGCCGAGGAAGTACAACCACGTCATCACCACGATGGCTGCCGCCAGCGGTCCATAGATGCTGGCACTGTGGTCGCCGACCGAGCGGCCGAGGAACCACCGCAACATCATCGAGGCGAGCACCCAGATCGCGAGGGTCAGCACGCCGCCGGGCAGATGCCGCAACCACGGCAGTCGGCCGGGCGTGGCGATGTGGAAGAACGTCGCGAGCGTCAGGATCGTCAGGCCGCCCACGAGCGGCCAGTAGAAGACCATCAGGAAGCGCAGGCCGGGTGGCAGCCAGCCGCTGAGGATGTCCGGCCCGATGACGATCAGCGGCACCACGAGCGCGCCGAAGATCAGTCCGCCGAAATACAGCGACAGACTCAGCAGGCGGGCCGGCACGATCCCCCGGTGGCCGCCGTGGCCGTACATGATCGAGACGGTGTCGAGCATGACGTTGAGGGCCCGGGATCCGGACCACAGCGACAGCAGGAAGCCGACCGACACCACGTCGGGGCGGCCGGCGCTCAGCGCGGAGTTGATGGTCGGCATGATGACGTCGCGCAGGCTCTGCTCGGTGAGGAAGCCGGACGCGTAGTGCTCGATGTTGGCCGTGACCTGACTCACGATGTCCGGTCCGAGCCAGTGCCCGAGGTAGCCGACCGCACCCAGCAACCCGAAGATCAGCGGCGGCAGGGAGAGCAGCGCGAAGAAGCCGGCTTCGGCGGCCAGCCCGGTGACCCGGTGCTTCATGCACACCCGGAACGTGCCGGCGGCCAGCCTGGCCAGGCCCAACAGACCTGGCACCCGGGACAATTCGCGTCGCAGAGTGTCCTTCACACCCATCGGCACGTCCCGGGCCGCGCGGTCTCACCGATCACTTGACCCAAGGTAGCCGTGTCGGACCGGAATCCCGTGGACCACAATGCCCTTTATGGAAATTTGGCCGGGCAAGCCCTATCCCCTCGGTGCCACGTATGACGGCGCCGGCGTCAACTTCGCGCTCTTCTCCGAGATCGCCGACGGTGTCGAGTTGTGTCTGATCAGCGAGACCGGTGAAGAAACCCGAGTAGCCCTGACGGAGGTCGACGGCCACGTGTGGCACGGGTACCTGCCCGGCATACAGGACGGACAGCGCTACGGATACCGCGTGCATGGACCGCACAACCCGTCCGAGGGGCACCGGTGCAATCCGGCCAAGTTGCTGCTCGACCCCTATGCCAAGGCGTTCGACGGTCAGGTCGACGGGGACGAGTCGCTGTTCAGCTACCGGTTCGAGGACCCGCAGGCCTACAACGAGGACGACTCGCTGGGGCACACGATGCTGTCCGTGGTCATCAACCCGTTCTTCGACTGGGGTGACGACCGGCCGCCGCGACACGAATACCACGACAGCGTCATCTACGAGACCCATGTCAAGGGCCTGACGATGACCCATCCGGAGGTGCCGGAGGAGATCCGGGGCACGTATGCCGCCCTGGCGCACCCGGCGATCATCGATCACCTCACCGACCTCGGCGTCACCGCCGTGGAACTGCTGCCGGTGCACCAGTTCGTCCAGGACAGCAGTCTGGTGGACAAGGGACTGCGCAACTACTGGGGCTACAACACCATCGGCTTCCTCGCGCCGCACAACGAATACGCCGGATCCGGCACGGACGGACAGCAGGTCAGTGAGTTCAAGGCGATGGTCCGGGCGCTGCACGAGGCGGACATCGAGGTGATCCTCGACGTGGTCTACAACCACACCGCCGAGGGCAACGAGCTGGGCCCGACGATCGCGTTCCGAGGCATCGACAACGCCGCGTACTACCGCCTGGTCGACGACGACAAGACGCACTACTACGACACGACCGGCACCGGGAACAGCCTGCTGCTGCGCAACCCGCACGTGCTGCAGCTGATCATGGACTCGCTGCGCTACTGGGTGCAGGAGATGCACGTCGACGGCTTCCGCTTCGACCTGGCGGCGACGCTCGCCCGGCAGTTCCACGAGGTCGACAAGCTCTCGGCGTTCTTCGACATCATCCAGCAGGATCCGGTGATCTCCCAAGTCAAGCTGATCGCGGAGCCGTGGGACCTGGGCGACGGCGGCTACCAGGTGGGCAACTTCCCCCCGTTGTGGACCGAGTGGAACGGCAAGTACCGCGACTCGGTGCGCGACTTCTGGCGCGGCGAACCGTCCGCGTTGGCCGAGTTCGCCTCCCGGCTGAGCGGCTCCAGCGACCTCTACGCGCACTCCGGGCGCCGGCCCATCGCCTCGATCAACTTCGTCACCGCGCACGACGGTTTCACCCTGCGCGATCTGGTGTCCTACAACGAGAAGCACAACGAGGCCAACGGCGAGGACAACAACGACGGGGAGAGCCACAACCGCTCCTGGAACTGCGGGACCGAAGGACCGACCGACGACCCCGAGATCAACCGCCTGCGTCTGCGTCAGCAACGCAACTTCATCGCGACGCTGCTGTTCAGCCAGGGCGTGCCGATGCTCGCGCACGGTGACGAGGTCGGCCGCACCCAGCGCGGCAACAACAACACCTACTGCCAGGACAACGAGATCTCCTGGATCGACTGGGAACTCGACGACGACGAGCAGTCACTGCTGGACTTCACCCGCAGGGTCATCGCACTGCGGGCCGAGCACCCGACCTTCCGGCGGCGGCGCTTCTTCGACGGCGACGCCCATCAGGCCGGCGCCGGTGACCACGGCGACATCGCGTGGTACTCCCCCACCGGTGAGGAGATGAACGACCTCGACTGGCGCAACGGCTACGCCCGCACGCTGATGGTCTTCCTCAACGGCCGGGCGATCAGCGCACCGGACGAACGCGGCCGAGAGGTGCTCGACGACCACTTCCTGCTGCTGTTCAACGGTCACTCCGAGCCGGTCGAGTTCACCGTCCCCGCCGAGTTGTATGACGGCACGTGGCACATCGCGTTGAGCACGGCCGGCGACGAGACCGACCAGGACGCGACCTTCGAGCCGGGCGCGAGCCTGGACGTCCCGAGCCGGTCCATGTTGCTCCTGCAGGCGGAGGGCACCGACTGAGCGACGGGCCGGTCAGGTGGCGGCCAGGCGTCGCTGCTGCTCGGCGACGTCGAAGTCCGGCCCGGGCCAGTGCAGGTCCAGACCGCGCAGTTCTTCCAGCAGCAGCTGCTGGACGGCCAGTCGGGCATACCACTTGTGGTCGGCCGGGACGGCATACCAAGGGTTCTGCTCGGTGGACGTCTTGTCGAAGACGGCCTGATAGGCCTGCTGGTAGTCGTCCCATCGCTCGCGCTCGTCGATGTCACCGGGGTTGAACTTCCAATACTTGTCCGGCCGGTCGAGGCGCTCCTGCAGGCGGGCCTTCTGCTCGCCGGAGGAGATGTGCAGCATCACCTTGATCAGGTGGATGCCCCTGTCGTTGGCCGAGCGCTCGAAGCTGTTGATCTGGTCGTAGCGGCGGCGCCAGGTCGCCGGTGGCACCAGGTCGTGCACGCGCACCACCAGCACGTCCTCGTAGTGGGACCTGTCGAAGACCCCGATGTAGCCGGGCGGCGGCAGCTCGCGGCGGATGCGCCACAGGAACGGGTGGCGCCGTTCCTCGACGGACGGTGCCTTGAAGGCGTGCAGCCGCACACCCTGCGGGTCCACCGTGCCCACGACGTGCCGCATGACGCCGCCCTTGCCGGAGGTGTCCATGCCCTGCACGACCAGCAGGATGGCGGGCCCGTCGCCGTCCCGGCCGCCGGCGTAGAGCCGCTCCTGCAGATCGTCGATCTCGTCGCGCGCCGCGTCCATCGCCTTCTCGGCGTCCTTCTTCTTGCCCGAGAAGCCAGGCGTGGCAGCGGGATCCAGGTCGGCGAGCCGGAACCCGGGGCCGACCTGCAGCACACTGCCGAACGAGTCGTCCACCTGCTCGGGCTTCTTCCCGCCGTGCTTGTTCTTCGCCATGCTGCATGATGGCACAGCGGGCGGTCGCTCAGCCCGAGCAGAATTCCGCGACCAGGCCTTCCCACCGGTCCGGGTCGACGTTCCACTCGCGGCAGTGTCGCGCGACGTCCCAGGTCTGCAGACACACCAGGTCCGGGCGCGCCGCCGCCAATGCCGCGGACGGCGCGTAGGGCACGAATTCGTCCACCGCGGAGTGGATCACGAGCATCGGCCGGCTCAGCTCGTCGGCGCGCCGGACCCAGTCGGTGAGCCGCACGTCGACCGGCTCGTCCAGTCCGGCGGCCCGGGCGCGCAGCGGCCCGCGCATCAACCGGGCGCCCACCCGGGAGATCAGCCGGGGCAGCCGGTGTGCACCGGCGTGGAAGTCGAGCACCGGCGCCCAGGACACCACCGGGGAGTCGAGGACGACCCGGCTGACCAGGTCGGCGGTCCAGGACCGGTCCAGCAGTTGCAGCACCGTGGCACCGCCCATCGACCAGCCGAACAGCTGTACGTCGCGGGCGCCGTGCGCAGCGGCATACAGGGCGGCGGCTTCGACATCGGCCCACTCGGTGAGGCCCAGGTGGTAGCGGTGATCGCTCGACGGTGGCGCGCCGAAGTCGTTGCGGTAGTTGGGTATGACGCTGCTGACACCCAGTTCGTGCAGCACCGGCACCGCGCGTAGCGCCTCGCTGCGCAGGGCTCCGCGGCCGTGCACCAACACGGCCCAGCGGTCGCTGCCGGCGACCCGGTCCGCCCAGGCGGGCATCGGACCGACCGGTGTGTCCAGCTCGATGTCCTTCAGCGCCACCGGCAAGGAGGTCGCCGGCGGGCCGCAGAAGTAATAGCCGTTGAAGCGGACCTGCCCGGCCCGCAACTCACCGAAGTCCGTGCCGTCGAGCCGACGGGTGACCCGGTCACCGGTCACGTCGAGCACCTCACCGATGCGTGCGTGTGTCTCGAATGCGTGTTGCCACACGCCGTACCGGCCGGGTGCGACGGACTCCTCGGTGGCCGCCAACACGACGTGGTCGGCACCGACGGCGAGCAGTGGCACGTCGTCCACCGGCACGACCGGCGTGACCAACTGCCGTGCGAAGTAGCTGGAGATGCCCACCGTTCCCCCGCCCACCGCGGCGGTGACACCGGTCGTCACGCCGGCAGCCGGCGCGATGGCCCGGCGGAGCACAGTGCTGTTCATGACGTCATCGTCGCAGCCGACGGGCACAATGGCCGGATGGACCTGCCGCTGGAGTTGCCGATCACCCCCATGCTCGCCAAGGCGACGACGGCCGTGCCGGCCGCGGACAGTGTCGAGGGCGGGTTCCTCTACGAGCCGAAGTGGGACGGCTTTCGCTGCATCGTGCTCAAGGACGGTGACGAGGTGGAGCTGGCCTCCCGCGGGTCCAAGCCGCTGACCCGCTACTTCCCGGAGCTGGTGGAGGCGGTTCGTGAGCAGCTGCCCGACCGGTGCGCCCTGGACGGTGAGGTGGTAGTGCGCGCCGGCGAAAGGGGTTCTGCCCGGCTCAATTTCGAAGCGCTCAGTCAACGCATCCACCCCGCGGAGTCGCGGGTGCGCAAGCTCGCCGAGGAGACGCCGGCCGAGGTGATCTTCTTCGACGCCCTCGTCGTCGACGGCAGATCGTTGCTGGATCAGCCCTTCGAGGAACGTCGCGATGCGCTCGTGGCGGTGATGCGCTCGGTGGGTGCGCCCTTCCACCTGACCCGGGTCACCGACGACCCGGCGGTCGCGCAGGACTGGTTCCGCAGGTTCGAGGGCGCGGGCCTCGACGGTGTGGTGGCGAAGGCGAAGCTCGCGCCATACCAGCCGGGCAAGCGGACGATGCTCAAGATCAAGCACACCCGCACCGCCGACGCGGTGCTCGTCGGCTACCGGATCCACAAGAGCGGCAAGGGTGTCGGTTCCCTGTTGCTAGGGCTGTATGACGACGACGGCACGCTGCGCAACGTCGGCGGCATCGTGTCCTTCACGGCTAAGCGCCGCCTCGAACTGATCGATGAACTGCAGCCACTGGTGGTGCGTGACGACGACGGCGACGCGGTGCGCGGCGAGACCGATCGCTCGCGCTTCAGCAGCAACAAGGACGTGTCGTTTGTCCGGCTGCGGCCCGAGCGGGTGGTCGAGGTGAAGTTCGACCAGTTGGAGGGCCGGCGTTTCCGGCACGGGGTCGGATTCGTGCGCTGGCGGCCCGATCGCGAGCCCGAGTCGTGCCTGCTGTCCCAGGTCGACCGGGCGCCGGCATACGACCTGGACGACGTGCTGACGACGGCCGACTGACGGTTCGACGCGTGGTCCAGCCCACCGGGTGGCACGAGCAGGCTCACGCAGTCGCTGCGCTGTGCCAGCGCTTCCTACCGAACCTCATCGGTGTGTAGGTGCACGGCTCGGCCGTGTTGGGTGGAATGTCTCCGGCTTCCGATCTCCTCGTCGTCATCGAGTCGGCCGCGGCGAAGCGGCAGTCTCGCCGGCGCCCAGCAGGCGAGTGGCATCGACAACGCGCGCGGGATACCGCCGGCGGTCAGGCGGCGGTGATCGCGTGTCCGGGCATCCGGCCAGGGATCAGGTGCCACGTGACACCGGTGCTGGAAACCGTTGCGAGGTACCCGCGCCGGTGCACGGTGTGGTGATGCCGGGCGCACAACAACGCCGAGTTGATCAGCGACGTGTCGCCGCCGGCCCACCACGGGGTGACGTGATGCACTTCGCAGAATCCCGGCGGCCGATCGCAACCGGGGAACGTGCACCCGCCATCGCGCAGCAGCACCGCGGACCGCAGCCCGCCGGTCACCAAGCGCACTTCTCGCCCCACATCCAAGGGCTCACTGGGCCCGCCCAGCACCACCGGGATCAGGTTGGCGTTGCACGCCAACCTGCGCGACGCGCCTGCATCCAGCACATCCCCGGTCGGGCTGGACGCGCCACCCACACCCGCGGTCAACGCCGCCAACCCCATCGTCACCAGGACCGTCGCGCCGCCGGCAGGACAGCCTTTCCCGGTGAGCGCCTTCGCGCCCGCGTTGATCAGATCGAGCAACGCATCCGCCCGGCGTTTGCCCGGAGTCCGTTCGTCCCGTGTGCAGTCGTGTCCCGGCTCCTCGGCGGCGTCGCGGCTGTGGCGATCATGGTCGGCGCATCCGTCCGTCGACGGTTTCGGCGCCGACCCGGCACTGATGGCCGCCTTCAGAACCGCCGCATTCGCCGGGGACAGTTCGGCCACCAATCGCAGCATCCCCGTCGGCGTGCGCGACCAGCTCAGCGACTCCGCCTCCTCCAACTGCTCGTCCTCATCGGACAACTTCTCCGGGCCGTAGGTGGCCAGGATCTTCCGGGTCAACGCGTCCACCCCGGACGTGCCCAGCGCCGGGTCCAGCTGCAGATACCAGCCCAGGATCTCGCCACGGTCCGCGTCCGGCAGCACCGGCGCCACCTTCTTCGCCGCGTGCAGTGCCGTCTTGGCGACCGCCAACGTGCACGCACCGTCCCGGACCGCTGCGGCAAGAACCTCGTTGCGCCGCTCCCGGCACGCCTCGGCCACCACCGCGATCGTGTGCGCCTCCCGCGGCTCGAGCACACACCCGGCCGCGGTGGCCGCGCCGATCACCCACTGCTGCGTGCTGGCCGCATCCGACTGCGCCACCGTGCCCCGCTGCACCGCATCACTGGTCACCAACGCCGCGACCTGCGCGGAGCGGGTATGCAGGAACATCAGATCGGACATCACCTGCGTCAGCGCATCATCGCCCAGCTGTGCCAGTGCCGCAGGCAATCCACTGACCGCTTCCCGCAGCTGATGAATCTGCGCGGCCAACTCCGGCCCTCGACCAGGCACCACACGCCCCGAACCGTCTACATTTTCGGCCGAAGCATTCTGCTTCGATCGATCCGGCAGCACCATCCTCGAATCGACTGCCACAACGCCTCACCTCTTCCGATGACCACTGTTTCGACTGCTTTCAGCCTAACTGTTACCACCGACAACCGGTCGACGCCATTCGGAACTGTGTATGAATACGAGCGCGTCGATTGCGCTGGCCGGCGCTGCGACGCCGCAGTCGTCGACGAAGCGTGTCGCGCTACTCCGCGATCCGGTTACCGTCCGCGTCCCAGTGCTCGGCCACCTTCTTCGACGGCTGCACACGCGGTGGCTCGCCGGGCATCTTGGGATAGTCCGGCGGGAAATTGAGCTCGCCGCCGGGCAGCGTCTCCCACAGCTGCAGCAACGGCTCGAGGGAGTATGCCGTGTCGTTCATGTCCGCCCACGGGTCACCCTCGGCCAGCAGCTCGGGCACCGTCACCAGATTGAAGTCGCGCGGATCCGAGACCTCGGCCAACTGTGACCAGGACATCGGCGTGCTCACCGGCGCGCCGGGACGCGCGCGCAGGGACCACGCCGAGGCGATCGTCCGGTCCCGGTTGTTCTGATTGAAGTCCACGAAGATCCGCTTCCCCCGCTCCTCCTTCCACCAACTGGTCGTCACCCCGCCGTCGCGCCGCTCCAGCTCGCGACCGAACCCGATGGCAGCGTGCCGCAATTCCTCGAAGCTCCATCGTGGTTCGACGCGCACATAGATGTGCACGCCGCGGTTGCCGCTCGTCTTGGGGAAGCCCCGCAACCCCAGCTCCTCCAGCAATTCGCGAGCGACCGCGGCGACCCGCTGCGCGTCGGCGAAACCGGTGCCGGGCTGCGGGTCCAGGTCGATCCGCAGCTCGTCCGGCTGGTCGACGTCCGGGCGACACACCGGCCACGGGTGGAACGTCAGGGTGCCCATGTGTGCCGCCCACACCAGCGACGCCGGCTCGGTCGGGCACAACTCCTGTGCGGTGCGTCCGCTGGGGAACGTCACGGCGACCGTCTCGACGTAGTCGGGCGCTCCCCGCGGCAGGCGCTTCTGATAGAAACCGTCGCCGTCGTCGCCAGACCCGGTGGACAGCCGCATGCCCTCCCGGTAGCCGCTCGGCCAGCGCTCCATCGCGGTGGGCCGCTCGCCGACCGCGCGCATCAATGCCTCGCCGACCGTCGCGAAGTATTCGCACACCTGCAGCTTGCTGATCGCCGGCGTGCGGTCCGTGGCGTCGTAGATCACCCGGTCGGGACTGGACACGCGCACTTCGCGGTCACCCACGACGACCTGTGCCGCTGGAGTCTTGGCCATGGGACCAACCTACGGGCGATTCGCCCCGAGTTCAGCAGGTCGTCACCGCGCAACGCCCCACCGCACCATGCCGAGTCCTACAGTCACTGGGACGCGGCGCGATCGCGCCGTCTCGCATCACCCCTGGAAGGTCCCCATGCCACAACTCCCCTTGCGCACGCGCGTCACCCGCGTACGACTCGTCACCCTCCTCGCCGCGTCCGCCCTGGCGGTCGGCGGCTCCGCGAGCCTGGCCGTCACCCCGGCACACGCGGCCTCCGACTCCGTGGTCATCTCCGCCGTCTACGGTGGCGGCGGCAACAGCGGCGCGCCCTACCAGAACGACTACATCGAGCTCTACAACCGCAGCTCGAACCCGGTCGACCTGACCGGCTGGACGCTCACCTACTACTCCGCCGGCGGCAACAGCGGCGGCACGACCACGCTGAGCGGCTCCGTGACCGCGGGCGGTCACTTCCTGGTCCAGGAGGGCGCCGGCACCGGCTCCGCCCCGGCGCTCCCCGCCCCCGACGCCAGCGGCACCCTCAACATGTCGGCCACCAACGGCAGCGTCGTCCTGCGCCAGGCCGGTGCCACCGTCGACACCGTCGGGTACGGCGCCGTCACCTCCTCGTATGTCGAGGGCTCGAACGCACCGGCGATGTCCAACAAGACGGCGGACAGCCGCAGCACCGGCTGCATCGACACCGACGACAACTCCCAGGACTTCGTCGGCGCCGACCCGAGGCCGCTGAACTCCACGGCACCGGCGGGTGTGTGCGGCACCGACGGCAACACCCAGCCGCCACCCACCGGCACGTCCTCGAGCATCGAGCAGATCCAGGGCATCGGCTTCGAGTCGCCGCTGGCCGGGCAGCAGGTCAAGGACGTGCGCGGCATCGTCACCGCTGTCAACGGCAGCGCCGGCTTCTGGATCCAGTCGGCGACCCCGGACGACAACCCGCGCACCAGCGAGGGCCTGTACGTGTTCGGCGGAGCCGGCATGGTCAAGGTCGGTGACGCCGTCACGGTCGCCGGCAAGGTGTCCGAGTACCGGCCCGGGGGCGTGTCCAACGGCAACCTGACGACCACCGAGCTCGGCTCACCGAACATCCAGGTCACCAGCTCGGGCAACCCGCTGCCCGAGGCGATCGAGATCGGCTCGACCGGGCACGTCCCGCCGGCACAGGTCGTCGAACAGGGCACGCCGGGCAACGTCGAGCAGGCCGGACTCACCCTCGACCCGGCGATGAACGCCCTCGACTTCTGGGAGTCGTTGGAGGGCATGCGGATCCAGGAGACCGACGCCAAGGCCGTCGGCCCGACCGCCACGTCGTACGGCGAGACCCCCATCGTTCCGGCGAACACCACCGACGTCACCTGGACCCCCGACGGCGGCGTGCTCTACCGCAGCTACGACACGCCGAACGCGATGCGACTGATCCTGTCCGATGCCTTGCTGCCGAAGGGTTCGATCGCCCCGGCCAACACCGGCGACAGCTACGCCGGCGTCACCGCCGGCGTCCTGGACTACAACTTCGGCAACTTCACCCTGATGGCGACCCAGGCCGGCCAGCGGCAGTCCGGCGGCACCACCCGCGACGTCGTCGAACCCGCCGGCAAGAAGCAGGCGGCGGTCGCCACCTTCAACGTGGAGAACCTCGCGCCGAGCGACCCGCAGCGCAAGTTCGACCGCCTGGCGGGCCAGATCGTCACCAACCTGGCGTCCCCGGACATCCTGGCCATCGAGGAGATCCAGGACAACACGGGCGCCACCGACGACGGCACGGTGGACTCCACCGCGACCACGGACAAGCTGATCGCCGCGATCAGGTCCGCCGGCGGGCCGTCATACCAGGCGAAGTGGATCAACCCGGTCAACGACCAGGACGGCGGCCAGCCGGGCGGCAACATCCGGTCGGTCTTCCTCTACCGCAGCGACCGCGGTATGACGTTCGTCGACAAGCCCGGTGGCACGTCGACCAACTCGGTCGCGGTCACCGGGAAGGGGCCGTGGGCGTCGATCAACTACTCCCCCGGCCGGATCGACCCGACGAACTCGGCGTGGGAGGACTCCCGCAAGCCGCTCGTCGGCGAGTTCCTGTGGTGGGGCAAGCCGTTGTTCGTCGTCGCGAACCACTTCAACTCCAAGGGCGGCGACGACGGCATCATGGGCCGCTACCAGCCGCCGCAGCGCTCCTCGGAGGTGCAGCGACACGCCCAGGCAACCGCCGTTCGCGGTTTCATCGACGACCTGCTCGCGGCGAACAAGCACGCGAACATCGTCGTTCTGGGTGACCTGAACGACTTCAACTTCAGCCAGACCGCGGCCATCCTCAAGGGGTCGGGCAGGACCGCGATGACGGACCTGATCGACACCCTGCCGCCGAACGAGCGCTACACCTACGACTACCAGGGCAACAGTCAGGTGTTGGACCAGATCCTGGTGAGCCCGGCGCTGACCACGAAGTACGACTATCAGGTCGTGCACACCAATTCGCAGTTCTACGACCAGGACTCCGACCACGACCCGCAGGTCGTGAAACTGGCAGTGCATTGATGACGCCGGTCGGGTAGGGCGAGGATCGCGCCCGTACCGAGACCAGCGGCCGCCCGGGAACGCCCCGGGCGGCCGCGTTGTTGTGCACTACGACAGGACTTCCACGACGGAAAGGACGCCCCCGTGAGCGACCAGTCGGCATACCAGGTGAGCAAGACCGACGAGGAGTGGCGGGCGGAGCTGTCGCCGGCCGAATACGCCGTGCTGCGGGAGGCGGCCACCGAGCGCCCCTTCACCGGCGAATACAACGACACCGAGACCGAGGGCGTCTATCACTGCCGCGCGTGTGGTGCCGAACTCTTCCGCAGCACGACGAAGTTTCACAGCCACTGCGGCTGGCCGTCCTTCTACGCGCCGTCCGAGGACGACAACGTCGAGCTGATCTCCGATCGGTCGATGGGGATGGTCCGCACCGAAGTCCGTTGCGCCAGCTGCGGATCGCACCTGGGCCACGTCTTCGAGGGCGAGGGCTATCCGACGCCGACCGATCAGCGTTACTGCATCAACTCGGTGTCGTTGAAGCTCGCGCCGACCACCGGGAGCGACTGACCGGTAACCTGGCGGGCCGTCGCCGCGCCTCCTCGACAGCACCCCGAACGGGTGCCACGCTGGGCCGGTTCGGCACAGGAGGAGAGCCATGGCGACGGACCGTCCCACCCCGATCCCCAGGACCACCGGGATCTTTCGACGCAAACCGATCGAGGCCGCCGAGGACAGCGGCCTGGAGCGCACCGTCGGTCTCTGGCAACTGACCGCCATCGGCCTCGGCGCCATCATCGGCGCCGGCATCTTCGCGCTCGCCGGCACGGTCGCCAAACACGATGCGGGGCCGGCCGTCTCGATCTCGTTCATCATCGCCGGCATCGCCAGTGCGTGCGCTGCGCTGTCGTATGCCGAGTTCGGCGGGCTGATCCCGCGTGCCGGTTCGGCATACACCTATGGGTATGCCGTGCTCGGCGAGGCCGTCGGCTGGTTCATCGGCTGGGACCTGCTGCTGGAATACACCGCGATCGTGGCTGTCGTCGCGATCGGCGTCTCGCAGTATTTCAGTTTCCTGCTCGATGCGATCGGCATCCATCTGCCGGCCTGGATGCTGGGCGCTCCGGGCACCGGTCCGGGCCACCACATCGATCTTTTCGCGGTGCTGCTGTGTCTCGGCGTCGCCTGGTTGCTCAACCGTGGCATGCGCACCAGCGCCAAGGTCGAGACCTGGCTGGTCTTCGTCAAGATCGCGATCGTGCTCGCAGTCATCGTCGTGGGCTTCTTCTACGTCAAGTCGGACAATCTCTCGCCCTACCTGCCCTACGGCATGTCCGGTGTCGCGACCGGCGCGGCGACCGTCTTCTTCGCGGTCTTCGGGTATGACGCGATGAGCACCGCCGCGGAGGAAGCCAAGGACGCCGAGCGCAATCTGCCCAAGGCGATCATCCTGTCGCTCGCCATCGCCATGGTGCTCTACCTGCTGGCCGCCACCGTGCTGACCGGCATGGTGGACTACACGCACCTGTCCGACAGCGCCGCCTTCGCCGAGGCGTTCAACGGTGTCGGGCTGACGGTCTTCGCCAAGATCGTCGCGCTCGGTGCGATCGTCGGCATCATCACCGTGCTCTACTCCTTCACCCTCGGCGCCTCGCGGGTGTGGTTCGCGATCAGCCGGGACGGCCTGCTGCCGGCCTGGTTCGCCCAGACCAACAAGCACCAGTCGCCGCACCGTCCGACCTGGATCATCGGCGTCGTCGCGGCCGCCATCGCCGGGTTCGTCAAGATCGGCGAGGCCGCGGAACTCACCAACATCGGCATCCTGCTCGCCTTCGTCGTCGTCTCCGCGGCGGTGATCGTGCTGCGCTACCGCTCACCCGACCTGCCGCGCACCTTCCGGACGCCCTTCATGCCGATCACCCCGTTGCTCGGCATCGGGTTCTCGATCTGGCTGGTCACCAAGCTCAGCGAGGCGACCTGGATCCGCTTCGCCGTCTGGTTCGTCCTCGGCGCGATCGTCTACGCGGCATACGGCTATCGGCACAGCAAGGTCGGTCAGGGCGAAGCCGTCCAGACCGACGACGGGTAGGCCTACCGCAAGCGGCGTGCCAGGTCCCCGATCGGGGTGAGCGGTCCGGTGAAGAACGGGATCTCGACGCGGGTGTGCATGCGGGCCTCGGCGGCGCGCAAGTCGCGCATCAGGTCGACGATGCGGTGCAACTCGCCGGCCTCGAAGGCCAGGATCCACTCGTAGTCACCCAGGGCGAACGCCGGCACGGTGTTGGCCCGCACGTCCGGGTAGCCGCGCGCGAGCAGACCGTGGTCCTTGAGCATCGTGCGACGCTCGACGTCGGGCAACAGGTACCACTCGTAGGAACGCACGAACGGGTAGACGCACACGTACTTCTTAGGCTCGGGGTCGACCAGGAAGTCCGGCACGTGCGACTTGTTGAACTCCGCCGGACGGTGCACCGCGACGTTGGACCAGACCGGATCGAAGCTGCGGCCCAGCTCGGTCAACTGGAAGCGGTGGTAGGCGTCCTGCAGCGGCTCGATGTCGGAGCTGTGCCACCAGATCAGCAGGTCGGCGTCGGCGCGCAGGCCGCCCACGTCGTACGTCCCGCGGACCACGACGTCCTGGGACTCCAGCTCCTTGAGGAACTGCTCGGCCTCGGCGATCGCGCCCTCCCGGTCGTCCGGCAACGCGCGGGTCGCCTTGAACGCGGAATACATCGTGTAGCGGATGGTGTCGTTGATCTCGTTGATCGCCTTGGCACCGGGTCGCAGTCGCTGGTCGTCGCTCATGGCCTCATTGTCCCTCGGTCGGTCAGCGCCCGCCGAGGTGGGTGAGCACCGCACCGGCCGCCTTCCGGCCGGTCCCGATGCACGCCGGTATGCCGACCCCTTCGTATGCCGCACCGGCGACCTCGAGGCCGGGCAACGGCCGCAGCGCGGCCCGCACTGCCGCGATCCGGTCCAGGTGGCCGACGGCATACTGCGGCAGTGCCCCTCCCCACCGCTGCACGTGCGCGGCGACCGGACGCGGGACGTCGCTGCCGAGCGCCGCCCGCAGGTCCGCCATCCCGGCGGCAGCCAGCTCGGCGTCGCTGCGCTGCAGGTCGGCCTCCTCGCCGTGACGCCCGATCGAGACCCGCACGAACCTGACCTCCGGCGCCGCCTCCGTCAACCAGGGCCACTTGCTGGAACTGAACGTCGAGGCCTTGATCCGGCGACCGTCGACCGGTGGCACCAGGAAGCCGGAACTGCCTGCGAACACATCAGATTCGTCGGTGGCGAAGGCATAGGTCACGATCGCCATCGATGCGTACTCGATCTGGCCGAGCGTGTGTGAGGCGTCCGGGGCAACGCCGTCGAGCAGCCGTGAGGTGGCCCGTGCCGGCGTTGCGAGGACCACCCCGTCGGCATCGAGGAACTCCGGGGACCGCGTCTCCCCCACGGTGATCCGCCACCGGCTGCCCACGTGTGCGACGTCCCGCACGGTGGCCCCGGTGCGCACCGTGACACCACGGTCGAGCAGGAGCCGCACCAGGTGTTTGGGCAGTGAACCGATCCCGCCGCGCAGGCCGGCGAAGACGGGTGTGGGTGGTTCGGCGGTGACCGGCCGAGCGCTCGCCGCACGAGCCGCCTCCGTCAGCGCGCGTCCGTGCCGGGCGGCGGTCAGCAGCGCCGGCGCCGCGGCCGCCGCCGAGAGCCGGCGGGCATGGCCGGCGTACACCCCGCCGAGCAGCGGTTCGACCAGCCGGTCGACCACCGCCGGCCCCAGCGCGGCCTCCACCAACTCCCCCACCGACAGGTCACCGTCCGGCCGCACGAGCTGTTCGGCACGCACCCGGTCCAATTCGTCGTCCGTCAGCAGTGCGCGCAACGAGTCGGCGTCAGCGGGTACGCCGAGCATCGTGCCGCGGGGCATCGACCGCAGCCGGCCCCGGGTCCAGATCGAGGCGGACACCGGCGCAGGGTGCACAGCGGCGACATCGAGATCGGCCAGCAACTTCAGGGCCTCCGGTCGGCGGGCCAGCATGGATTCGGCGCCGACGTCGACCTGGTGACCGGCGATCGTCGCCAGCCGGAGCTTGCCGCCGATCTGCGGGGACCCTTCCAGAACCACCACTTCGTGTGAGGAAGCAGCTGCTTCCAGGGCAGCGGCCAGACCACTGATCCCTGCGCCGACGATGACGATACGAGCCATGCCATCAGCTTCTCACCCGCGCGACCCATGAGCGTAGGAGCACCCGGCCACTGTCCGAAAACCGTTCAGTCCAGGCAGAATTCGCGACTCATGCGCGCACCCTGTCAGTGCGAGCGGACAGCTCCGGGCCGCATGCCGACCTCGGACCACGCCTCGGCGATCGCGTCCGCCGCTCGCCGCAGGGTCATCTCGTCCAGCGCGTACGGCGTGCGGATCCACCGCTCCAGCCCCCGCCCGTCGACTGCGAAGAGCGACCCGGGCGCCAGCAGCACGCCGCGGCGTTCGGCCGCCGTGACCAGTGCGGTCGAGCTCTCGGTCGGCAGGTGCCACCACAGGCTGAGACCGCCTGCCGGGGCGTCCACCTGCCAGCCCGGGCAGCGCTCGGCAAGGCCGAGCAGCACGCGGCGCGAGTCCGTGATGCGCTGCCGCGACTCCGCACTCAACTCCCGCTGGGTCCGCAACAGCCGCGCCACCACGAGCTGCTCCAGCACCGGCGCGCCCAGATCCATCGACAGCCGAGCCCGCGCGATCGCTCCGCTGAGCGCGTGCGGCGCGCGGATCCAGCCGATCCGCAGGCCGCCCCAGAAGGTCTTCGACGCGCTGCCGACCGTGACACAGTCCGGTGCGTGGCCGGCCATCGGACGGGCATCGATCGGGCGATCCAGCCAGATGTCGGACATCGTCTCGTCGACCACTCCGGTCACCCCGGACGACCGCCACTTGCGCGCGATGCGGGCGCGTTCCTCGTCGGACCACACCGCACCGGTCGGATTGTGAAAATCGGGCATTGCCACCATCATTCGCACACCCGAGCGTCGTATGACGCCCGCGACGTCGTCGATCGCCTCGGTGACCAGCGGCGCGCCGACGACCCGCGCGCCGGCGTGCTGCAGCGCGCGCAGCGAGTTCGGATAGGTCGGGCTCTCCACCACCACCGGATCCGCCCGATGCAGCGTCGCCCGGAAGATCGCGGCCAGCCCGGCCAAGGCGCCGGTCGTCACGATGATCTGGTCCGGATCGGTCGGCACACCGCGCTCGGCGTATCGGGTCGCGATCGCCTCCCGCAGCTCCGGCACTCCGAGCGGGAAGTAACCGGCGCCGGCGATGAAGGACGGCATCCGTTCGACCGCCCATTCGTACGCGCGATTCAGACCGGGCGTCGCCGCCGGGGCCGCGCAGGTCAGGTCGATCACGTCCTCGCCGGACGGCTGCAGCGCGGAGAGCTCGAGCGGCTCGCCGCCACCGGCGACCGGCCCGCCCGGAACCTGCACGACGGTGCCCGACCCGCGCACGGCGGACGCATAACCGCGCTCGCGCAGCACGCCGTACGCCCGGGTGACCGTGGTGCGGCTGACGCCCAGGGCCGTGACCAGTTCGCGCTCGCTGGGCAGCCGGGTGCCGTGCAGCAGGCGACCGTCGGCGACCAGTCGGCGGATGCCGTCGGCCAGCCAGCCGTACGCCGGCGCTCCCGCCACCCGCGGGCCGAGCAGCACGGACAGGCGGCGGGCCGACACACGGGTCTCCATGCGCCCATGATCCCCGCAGTGGCATCGTCGGGCAAGGCCACCTTGTTCCTCGGTCGGCCCGGTCACGCCACTTGCCGATGAGTGGCTCTTCTTCTGCGGGCCACTCATCGGCCATGCTGGACGGCATGCAGCCGACCCTCGCCGCGCTCACGCCCCGCGAACAACTGCGCGCCGGACGCCTGCCCAGCCGGCTGGTCCGTCTCTTTGCCGGCCTCACGCTGTACGGCCTGGCAATGGCGCTGTTCGTGCGTGCCGGACTCGGCCTCGACCCGTGGGACGTCTTCCACTACGGCGTCGCCCAACACCTCGGCCTCGACCTCGGCACCACCGTCATCCTGGTGAGCATCCCGGTCCTGCTGTTGTGGGTCCCGCTGCGCCAGTGGCCGGGCTTTGGCACCATCGCCAACGCCATCTGGATCGGCATCGCCACCAACGTCGCACTGGCGATCATCCCGACGCAACACGCGTTGCCGGCGCGGATCGTGATGCTGCCGATCGCCCTGGTGATCAACGCGATCGGCGGTGCCCTCTACATCGGCAGCCAGCTCGGTCCCGGCCCCCGGGACGGCCTGATGACCGGCCTGCACCTGCGCACCGGACTGAGCCTGCGCCTGGTGCGCACGTCACTCGAACTCACCGTGCTGGTCGTCGGGTGGCTGCTCGGCGGCGTCGTGGGCATCGGCACCGTGCTCTACGCGGTGTCGATCGGCCCGCTCGTGCAGTTCTTCCTGCGGCACCTGGTCGTGCCGTTGGACGAGCCGGTCAGGACGTCGAGTTCGACCCAGCGCCCGACACCGAGTGCACCAACTCCACCACCCGCGTCAACGCGTCCGGATCGGTGCTCGGCAACACCCCGTGGCCGAGGTTGAAGATGTGGCCGCGGGCGGCCCTGCCCTGCTCCAAGATCTCCCGGACCTTCGCCTCCAGCGGCTCCCAGGGCGCGAACAGCAGTGCTGGGTCGAGGTTGCCCTGCAGGCTGTATGACGGCCCGACCCGCCGGGCCGCCTCGTCCAGCGGCACCCGGTAGTCCACGCCGACCACCTCGGCGCCCGCCTCGCCCATCGCGGCCAGCAGCTCACCGGTGCCGACACCGAAGTGGATGCGCGGCACGTCGAGGTCCGCGACGGCAGCCAGCGCAGCGGCCGAGTGCGGCTGCACGAAGCGTCGGTAGTCGGCCAACGACAACGCTCCGACCCACGAGTCGAAGAGTTGTACGGCGCTCGCGCCGGCCGCGGCCTGCACCCGCAGGAACGTGCCGGAGATGCGAGCGAGCTTGGCACACAACGCGTTCCAGGTGTCGGGAGCGCCGTACATCAGCGCCTTGGTGTGCTCGTGGTTCTTGGACGGACCACCCTCGACGAGGTAACTGGCCAGGGTGAACGGCGCGCCGGCGAAACCGATCAGCGGTGTCCCGCCCAGCTCGGCGGTCGACAGACGCACCGCCTCCGCGATGTCCTGCACCTGGTCAGGCCTCAGCTCCGGCAACGCCTCGACGTCCGCCGCCGTACGCACCGGGCGCGCCACGACCGGACCGGTCCCCGGCACGATGTCGACATCGACACCGGCCGCTGCGAGCGGGACCACGATGTCGCTGAAGAAGACAGCCGCATCGACGCCGTGACGCCGCACCGGCTGCAGGGTGATCTCACAGACCAGCTCCGGCGTCCGGCACGCCTGGAGCATCGGGACGTCCGCCCGGGCCTGGCGGTACTCGGGCAGCGATCGCCCCGCCTGGCGCATGAACCAGACCGGGGTGTGTGTCGTCGGCAGGCCGCGGGCGGCGCGCACCAGCGCGCTGTCGCGGGGGTCGGGAGCAGCAGTCACGCGCACGATCCTCGCACGGACCCGCAGCGCGCACGCCGGCACGGCGACCCGCCGGACCGAGATGCAGCAATCGAAGGGATGTACGACCTAGGCTGGCAGACGTGGGAAACCAAGACCTTGGCGGCGCGACGGCACCGGACTTTCAGGCGGCGGTTCGCGACCTGCAGAGCGTGCGTTTGCGGCCGGAGATCAGCCTGACCGAAGTGCCTGCCCCGAGGCGGATCGCCCCCTACTCGCTGGCCATGACCGCCGATGTCTGCAGCACCGTCCACCCCGACGACGCCGAGCTGGCGACCGGCCGTTTCGTGGTGCTGCACGACCCGGATTTCCCTGAGCCCTGGGAGGGTTCGTGGCGCCTGGTCACCTATGCGCGAGCCGAGCTCGAGGCCGAGACCGGTGCTGATCCACTCCTCGGCCAGGTCGGCTGGAGCTGGCTGCTGGACTCGCTGCGCGAGGCCGGAGCCGAGTTCCGCGCCGAAGCCGGCACGGTCACCCGCGTGCTGTCCGAGGGCTTCGGTTCGCTCGCCGAGGACGGCGGCAGCGTCGAGCTGGAAATTCGTGCGTCGTGGACACCGGCCGGACACGACCTGGGCACCCACCTGGCCGCCTGGACCAACCTCCTGTCGACCGTCGCCGGTCTGCCTCCGCTGCCCGAGGGCGTCGTCGCCCTGCCGGGGCAGCGCCGATGAGCGAGCGAAGCAAGCGACCTATCGGACTCAGGGCGAAGCGCGACTCCCGACGAAGGAGGGGGACGCGGTGAGCTCCGACCGAGGCGAGCATCCGAGCGAGGCACGAGTGCGGCCCGCAGCCAAGGGACGAGGCACGACAGAAGGATTGAGCACGACGGACACCCCGGACGAAACGCCGGCATACCCGGTCCTCGCGGCGCCCGCCGACGGCATACCCGAGGTGATCGCCGACGAGCGCGGACTGCAGCGTGCCGCCGATGCCGTGGCTGCCGGGCACGGGCCCGTGGCGCTGGACGCCGAACGCGCCGCGGGATACCGCTACGGCAATCGCGCCTATCTGGTGCAGCTGCGCCGGGAGGGCGCCGGCACGTTCCTGCTGGACCCGGCCGCGCTGCCCGACCTGTCGCCGATGCAGGACGCGATCGGTGCCGCCGAATGGGTGCTGCACGCCGCCACTCAGGACCTGCCGTGTCTGGCCGAGGTCGGATTGCACCCACACGCGCTGTTCGACACCGAGCTCGGCTCGCGCCTGGCCGGCCTGCCGCGCGTCGGCCTGGCCGCCGTGATCGAGCACTACCTGGGCATCTCCCTGGCCAAGGAGCACTCCGCGGTCGACTGGTCGACGCGTCCGCTGCCGGAGCCGTGGCTCAACTACGCAGCCCTGGACGTCGAGGTGCTGGTCGCGGTGCGCGACAGGTTGCGTGAGGACCTCCAGCGGCAGGGCAAGCTCGACTGGGCGCTGCAGGACTTCGCCGCGCTCACCTCGTTCACCGGGCCCCCGCCGCGCACCGACCCGTGGCGTCGCACGTCGGGCATGCATCGCATCCGGGACAAGCGGGCGATCGCGCGGGTCCGTGAGCTGTGGCTGGTCCGTGACGCCATCGCGCAGGAGCAGGACATCGCGCCCGGGCGGATCCTGCCGGACGCGATGATCGTCGAGCTGGCCAATGCCGCACCACGCACCGCCGAGGCGCTGCAGCAGGTCGGGTCGTCCCTGCGCACCTCGTCGCGCAGCCGCGCCCGGGCCGCCGGCCGCGGCACCGCCCGGTACGCCGCCCGCTGGCTCGATGCGATCGCGCGGGTGGCGGCGATGAGCGAGGCCGAGCTGCCGCCGGCGACCGTGCGCAGCGATGCGCCGCCCCCGCAGCGCACCTGGCCGGACCGCAACCCGCAGGCGGCTGCCCGACTGAACTTCGTGCGTGAGCGGCTGGGCGAGTTCTCCGAGCAGCACGACGTGCCGCTGGAGAACCTCATCACGCCGGACACTCTGCGCCGCGTGTTGTGGACTCCCCCGGATCCGTTGAGCGACAGCAGCATTCGGCACAAGCTCGCCGAGCTCGGCGCCCGGCCGTGGCAGGTCGACGTCGTGGCGCCATACATCCTGGCAGCGCCGAGCGGGCCCCCTGTTACTGACGAGTAACAAGTCCCGTAGAGTCGGAGACGTCAACTCGTCCCACTCTCGGGAGGCACCGTGCCCCGCACGCTTTCTGAGGTCGTCTTCGTCGACGGCGTTCGCACGCCGTTCGGCAAGGCCGGGGAGAAGGGCATGTACGCCCAGACCCGCGCCGACGACCTGGTCATCAAATGCATTCGTGAACTCCTCCGCCGCCAGCCCGACCTGGACCCGGCGAAGGTCGAGGAGGTCGCCATCGCGGCAACCACCCAGATCGGCGACCAGGGCCTGACACTCGGTCGCGTCGCCGGTTTGCTCGCCGGCCTGCCCACCTCGACGCCCGGCTACTCCATCGACCGCATGTGCGCGGGCGCGATGACCGCCGTGACGAACACCGCGTCCAGCATCGCCTTCGGCGCCTACGACATCGCCATCGCCGGCGGCGTGGAGCACATGGGCCGGCACCCGATGGGTGAGGGCGTGGACCCCAACCCGCGGATCATCGCCGAGAAACTGGTCGACCCGTCGGCGCTGGTCATGGGCGAGACCGCTGAGAACCTGCACGACCGCTTCCCGCAGATCACCAAGGAACGCTGCGACGCGTTCGCAGTGGGCAGCCAGGAGAAGCTGGCCCAGGCGTATGCCGACGGGAAGATCCAGCCCGACCTGGTGCCCGTCGCGACGCGGCACGCCGAGAAGGGTTGGGGCCTGGCCACCACCGACGAGCCGCCGCGGCCGGGCACGACCGTCGCGGATCTGGCCCAGCTGAAGACGCCGTTCCGTCCGCACGGCAACGTCACTGCGGGCAACGCGGCCGGTCTCAACGACGGCGCGACCGCGTGTCTGCTGGCGTCCGAGCGCGCCGCCACCGAGCTCGGCCTGCCGGTCGGGATGCGGCTGGTCAACTACGCCTTCGTCGGTGTCGAGCCGGAGGTCATGGGCGTCGGACCGGTGCCGGCCACCGAGAAGGCGCTGGACCACGCGGGCCTGGACATCAGCGACATCGGGCTCTTCGAACTCAATGAGGCCTTCGCCGTCCAGGTGCTGGCGTTCCTCGACCACTTCGGCATCGCCGACGACGACGAGCGCGTCAACCTGTATGGCGGTGCGATCGCCACCGGTCACCCGCTCGCCTCCTCCGGCGTGCGGCTGATGACGCAGCTGTCCCGTCAGTTCGCCGAGCACCCGGAGGTTCGTTACGGACTGACCGCGATGTGCATCGGCATCGGCATGGGTGGCGCCGTCATCTGGGAGAACCCGCACCACCAGGACTACGTCAGCAGCGTGGACTCGAACACGTCGGAAGGAGCCGCGTGATGACCGACACACAGACACTCCCCCAGGTGGACGAGGTCGTCACGCACGCCCACCTCCAGGACGTCCAGCTACCGGGCGGCGCAGGCACTTTCGCGCTGATCACCCTGGACAACGGCTTCGACCACACCAAGCCCAACTCGTTCGGACCCGCCGGGCTGGCCGAGCTGGGCGAGGTCCTCGACACCGTCGCCGACCGCGCCCATCGCGGCGAGATCGTCGGTGCGGGCATCACCGGCAAGCCGTTCATCTTCGCGGTGGGAGCCGACATCACCGGCATCCCGTCGATCACCGATCGCGACCAGGCCTTGCAGATCGCCCGCGCGGGCCACGACACGTTCAGCAAGATCACCGCCCTGCCGGTGCCGACCTTCGTCTTCATCAACGGCGCGTCCATGGGTGGCGGGGTCGAGATCGCGTTGTATGCCGACTACCGCACCATCTCCTCCGACGTGCCCGCCTACGCGACCCCCGAGTGCTTCCTCGGGCTCGTGCCCGGCTGGGGCGGCACCTACCTCGTGCCGCACCTGATCGGCACCGAGAAGGCGGCCCAGCTGATCATCGGCAACCCGTTGTCGCAGAACCGGATGATCAAGGGCAAGAACGCCTTCGAATTCGGCTTGGCCGACCGGCTGCTGGAGCCGGTGACCTTCCTGGAGGACTCGCTGACCTTCGCCGCCCGCGTCATCACCGGCGAGGAGACCGTCGAACGCACCTCTGTGGACACCTCCGAGGAGGCGTGGAACGGCGCGCTGGACAAGGCGCGCGCCGAGGCCGATGCCAAGACCGGGAAGGCGGCGCCGGCGCCATACCGGGCGATCGAGCTGATGCGCGCGGCGCGTACGGCGTCGCGGGAGGAGGTCTTCGAGGCCGAGAACCAGGCACTGGCCGACCTGATCATGACCGATGAGCTGCGCGCCGGGCTGTACGCGTTCAACCTGGTGCAGAAGCGCGCCAAGCGCCCGGCGGGCGCCCCGGACAAGTCGCTGGCCCGCAAGGTGACCAAGGTCGGCATCGTCGGCGCCGGCCTGATGGCCAGCCAGATGGCGCTGCTGTTCGCGCGCAAGCTGAAGGTGCCGGTGCTGCTCACCGACCTGGACCAGGAACGCGTCGACAAGGGCGTGGCCTACACGCACGGCGAGATCGACAAGCTGCTCGCCAAGGGCCGCCTGTCCGCCGACGGCGCCAACCGGCTCAAGGCGCTGGTGTCGGGATCCACCGGCAAGGACGGCTTCGCGGACGCCGACTTCGTGATCGAGGCGGTCTTCGAGGAGATGTCGGTCAAGAAGAAGGTCTTCGCCGAGGTGGAGGCCGTCGTGTCACCGGAGTGCGTGCTCGCGACCAACACGTCCTCGCTGGACATCACCGAGATGGCGTCGGAGCTGACGCACCCGGAGCGAGTGGTGGGCTTCCACTTCTTCAACCCGGTCGCGGTCATGCCGCTGCTGGAGATCATCCGCGGCGACCAGACCGACGACGCCACGCTCGCAACAGCGTTCGCCGCCTCCCGGGGCCTCGGCAAGACCAGCATCCTGGTCAAGAACTCCCCGTCGTTCGTGGTCAACCGGCTGCTCGGCCGCTTCATGGGCGACGCCGGCAGGATCGTGGACGAGGGCACCCCCATCGAGGTCGTCGAGCAGGCGTTCGCCGGGCTCACCCCGATGCCACCGTTCATGCTGATCAGCTTGGTCGGGCCGGCCATCGCGTTGCACAACAGCGAGACGCTGGCCGCCGCGTTCCCGGACCGGTTCTACGTCTCGCCCAACCTGGCCGCGGTGGTCGAGGCCAAGATCGGCAGCTTCTACGGCAGCGACGGGGCGATCGACAGCACGGTGCTGGAGCTGTTCGAGGCGCCGGCCTCGCCGGTGGAGCTCGCGTCCGAGCAGGTCCGCGAGCGGGCCTTGTCGTCCCTCGCCGACGAGGTGCGACGGATGCTGGACGAAGGCGTCGTCCAGGCGCCCGAGGACATCGACCTGGCGATGATCACCGGAGCCGGTTTTCCGTTCTGGAACGGCGGCGTCACCCCGCTGCTGGACCGCACCGGGATCAGTGAGAAGGTGACCGGCCGCCGGTTCCTCGAGCCGGGGGTGGCCTCGGTCCGGTCTGCGGACTGACCCGCGTCATACCACGGGACGTCGTAGATCGACGCGAAACAGGGCCCTGTGACACGCATCGCGTGTCGCGGGGCCCTATTCGATCTCATATGTGAGCTACACTCGCCGCATGACCGATGACTACCTCTCCCGAGTCGGCACGCTGATCCGCGACGCGCGGCGGCACAAGAAGCTCACCCAGAACGAGCTCGCCGAAGCGCTGCAAACGTCGCAGAGTGCGGTCGCCCGCATCGAGCAGGGCAAACAGAACCTCAGCCTGGAGACGCTGGCCCGCATCAGCGAGGCGCTCGACACCGAGGTCGTGGCGGTCGCCTCGTCCACTCCCCTCAACCTGCGCATCAAGGGCGGCCGGAAGCTGTCCGGCGAGATCGACGTGCGCACCTCCAAGAACGCCGCGGTCGCCTGCCTCTGCGCGACCTTGCTCAACAAGGGCCGCACGACGCTGCGCAACCTGGCCCGCATCGAAGAGGTCAACCGCATCACCGAGGTGCTGACCTCGATCGGCGTCAAGACCCGCTGGCTACCCGACAGCAGTGACCTGGAGATCATTCCGCCGGCGAAGTTCGACCTCGCCGCCATGGACGAAACCGCCGCCCGGCGGACCAGGACCATCCTGATGTTCCTGGGACCGTTGCTGCACCAGTTCGACCAGTTCCAGTTGCCCAACGCCGGCGGCTGCGATCTCGGATCCCGCACCGTCGAGCCACACCTCTACGCCTTGCGCGCGTTCGGCCTCGACGTCGTCGCCTCGCACGGCTACTACCACGCCAAGGTCGACCCGTCGGTGCGTCCGGTCAAGCCGATCATCCTGACCGAACGCGGCGACACCGTCACCGAGAACGCCCTGTTCGCCGCCGCGCTGTACGACGGCGAGACGGTGATCCACAACGCCAGCCCCAACTACATGGTCCAGGACCTGTGCTTCATGCTGGAGAAGTTCGGCGTGCGCATCGAGGGCGTGGGCACCACCACCTTGCGGGTGCACGGCGTCAAGGAGATCAACAAGGACGTCGAATACCACCCCTCCGAGGACCCGATCGAGGCGATGACCCTCGTCGCCGCCGCGGTCGTCACCGAGTCGGAGATCACCATCCGCCGGGTGCCGATCGAGTTCATGGAGATCGAGTTGACCCTGCTCGAGGGCATGGGCATGAAGTACGAGATCGAGGGCGACGAATACGCCTCGGCCAACGGCAAGACCCGGCTCGTGGACATCACCACCAAGCCCGGTCCGCTGCGGGCGCCCAAGGACAAGATCCACCCGATGCCGTTCCCGGGCCTCAACATCGACAACCTGCCGTTCTTCGCGGTCATCGCCGCCTACGCGCAGGGCACCACCACCCTGCACGACTGGGTCTACGAGAACCGCGCGATCTACCTGACCGAGCTCAACGCGCTCGGCGGCAAGGTGCACCTGATGGATCCGCACCGGGTGATGATCGAGGGCCCGACCAAGTGGCGCGCCGCGGAGGTCATGTCGCCGCCGGCCCTGCGCCCGGCTGTCGTCATACTGCTGGCGATGCTCGCTGCCCCGGGTGTCTCAGTGCTGCGCAACATCTACGTGATCGACCGCGGTTACGAGGAGCTCGACACCCGGCTCAACAAGCTGGGTGCCGACATCCAGACATTCCGCGACATCTGACTCCGGCACGGGCAACCGTGACGCGGACCGCATTCTTCGATCATCCCGGCGTCATCGCGATGGCGCACCGCGGTTTCACCGACCACCCGGCCGCGCCGGAGAACTCGTTGCCGGCGTTCGGGGCGGCCGTCGATCTCGGCTTCCGGTATGTCGAGACCGACGTGCACGCGACCGCGGACGGGCAGTTGATCGCCTTCCACGACGATCGGCTCGACCGGGAGACCGACCGCACCGGCGTCGTGGCGAAGCTGCCGTGGAGCTACGTGCGGCAGGCCAGGATCGCCGGCGCGGCGGAGATACCGACGCTCGACGCGGTGCTCGAATCGTGGCCGCACCTGCGGGTCAACATCGACTGCAAGGCCGCCGGTGCTGTCGAACCGCTCGTGGCGGTCATCGAGCGACACCGGGCACATGACCGGGTCTGCATCGCCTCGTTCTCGGACACCCGCCGTCGCGCGGTGTTACGGCGCCTCTCCCGACCAGTGGCCACCTCCGGCGGCCAGTCGGTCATCGCTCGATTCGTGATCGGCGGACGCTCGCCGCAGTGGGCGCGTGTCCCCCTCGGGCAGAACGCTCTTCGCGGTGTCGACTGCCTGCAGATGCCGGTCTCGGCCGGCCGGGTGCGGGTCGTCAGTGCTGCAACACTGCGTCGGGCACATCGCGCCGGCGTCCAGGTCCACGTCTGGACGATCGACGAGGCGGTGCAGATGCACGCACTGCTCGACCTCGGCGTCGACGGCATCATGACCGACCGTGCCGACATACTGCGGCAGGTCCTCATCGACCGTGGCGAGTGGGTCGGCTGACTGGTGTCCCGATTCGTTCACCGGCGACCCAACCGGCGACCGTTGCCGGTTACTCGCGCAGGTCAGCGGCGGCCGGAGCTGAACCCTGCCGCCGAGTGACCGCCACTGGAGCGACCGCCACCGGCGGACCGCCGGCCAGTGGCTCCGCGACCGGCCGACGACCGGCCGCCCGCCACCCGGCCGGCACTCGAACCACCGTTGGACCGGCGGCTGCTGCCGGAGCCGCCACTGGCCGACTGCGCGGAACTCGGTGCTGCAGAACCATTTCCGTTGCGGCGGCTCTTGTTCCGGTTGCGCCCGGAACGCTGCCCGCTGCCGGTCTTGCGCGCGCCGGACGGCGATGCTGCGCCCTGCTTGCTCTTCGGCTGCTGCTGGGCCGCGGCAGGTGCGACATACCCGCCGTCGACCAGCACGCGGTCGCCGGGTGCCAGGTCGCGCAGCACGGGGTGATCGGTGTCGGCCACCTTGGTGGTGGTCGGCGTGATGCCGGCCGCCTTCGTCAGGTCGCGCACGTCCTTGCGCTGATCGTCGGTCATCAGCGTGATGACGGTGCCTTCTGCGCCGGCACGGGCGGTGCGCCCCGAGCGGTGCAGATAGGCCTTGTGCTCGGCGGGCGGGTCGGCGTGTATGACGAGCGCCACGTCGTCCACGTGGATGCCGCGGGCCGCCACGTCGGTCGCGACCAGCGTGCTCGCCGCACCGGAGTGGAAGGCGGCGAGGTTGCGGGTCCGCGCGTTCTGCCCGAGGTTGCCGTGCAGGTCGACGGACGGCACGCCGCGTTTGTTCAACTGGCGGGCCAGCGCCTTGGCGCCATACTTCGTGCGGGTGAAGATCACGGTGCGGCCGGGCGCCGCGGCCAGGTCCGCCAGCACCGGCACGCGAAGCTCGCGGTTGGCGACGTGCAGCACATGGTGACTCATCTTGGCGACCGGTGACTGCGCTGAATCCGCCTCGTGTGTCACGGGATTGCGCAGGAATTCGCGCACCAGGACGTCGATGGCCTTGTCGAGCGTCGCAGAGAAGAGCAGCCGCTGGCCGTTCTTCGGCGTCTGCTTCAACAACCGGCGCACTCCCGGCAGGAATCCCAGGTCGGCCATGTGGTCGGCCTCGTCCAGCACGGTGATCTCGACGGCGGCCAGTGAGCAGTGCCCCTGGCTGATCAGGTCCTCGAGCCGGCCCGGGCAGGCGATCACAATGTCCACGCCGGAACGCAATCCGCGCACCTGGGGGTTCTGGCCGACGCCACCGATGACCGTGAGCGTCCGGAGCCCGGCGGTGTCCGCCAGGGGTTGCAGTGAGTCTTGGATCTGCGCCACGAGTTCACGCGTCGGCGCGAGGATGAGCGCCCGGGGCCGCCCGGCGGCGCGCTGGGTCCGGCTCTGCTGCAGACGGGCGACCAGCGGCAGGGCGAAGGCGTAGGTCTTGCCGCTGCCGGTGCGGCCACGGCCGAGGAGGTCACGTCCGGCGAGTGAGTCCGGCAGCGTCGCCGCCTGGATCGGGGTGGGCGTCGAAATGTCCTGTGCGGCAAGGACGTCGACGAGGCGCGAGGGTACGCCGAGGGCAGTGAACGATGAGGTCACGAAACTTCAATCTTGTCGGTTGCCTCGCCTGGCCAGCCGATTCCTGTGGTCAGGGGCTGCGCATGGAGCGTGCTCGACATGCGGATCAACTCGTGGCGAGAGCCGTGACGAGCAGATGGCACAAGGCTACCGGTCCGGGACCGGAATCGACGAATCGACAGGGCGTTCGGCGCCTGCACGGCACCGGCCATCGTGCGCCCCCCATGTGAGCAGCGCGACAGTCAGGATGGGGCGAACGCCTCAGAACCATCGATATCCTCGTCATGCCCATGAATGACGCTGCGACCGGTCCCCTGCGCACCGCGTTCACCTTCGGTCCGCACGCCGGCGCACATCGTGTCGCGGCCCGGGCCGGCATCTCGGTCTTCGTGCCGCTGCTCGTGCTGGTGCTGATCGATCACATGGATTGGGCGGCATACGCGGCGTTCGGTGCCTTCACCTCCCTCTACGGGCGGCGGAGCGGGTATGCCGAGCGCACCGGCATGCAGGCGATGGCGGGTCTCTTCCTGACGATGTCGGTCGTGCTCGGCACTGCCATCGCGCTGCTGCCGGGCCGGGCGTGGTGGACGATCCCCGGGGCGGCAGTCGTCGCCGTCGCCGGCCAGTTGGTGTCGTCGGCGTTCCGTTGGCACCCGCCAGGATCCATCTTCCTGGTCTTCGGCATCACGGTCTGCGCATCCATCCCGGGCAAGGCCCACCTGGTCCCGGTCGCGGCTGCGGTGACGATGCTCAGCGCCGGATTCGCCATGCTGGTGGGCCGGATCGGTGCACTGCGCGAGCCCGCGCACCGGCCACGTGCAGTGGTCCCGTCGGCAGACCTGGGCGCGACACTGCGCGACCCGCTCCAACGCGGCACCGTCGCGCGGCTGTTGGCCGGCATCCTGCTCGCCGGGACCGTCGCGACCAGCTTCGGCGGCCCGCACCCGTCCTGGGCGATGGTCGCGGTCGTCGCGACCTTGACCGGCCCGCGGCGTCATACGCAGGTCATCCGGGGCGTGCATCGGGTCGTCGGCACCCTGGTCGGAGTGTTCGTGGCGTGGCCACTGCTCGAGACGCATCCCACGCCGATCGTGATGGTCGTGCTGATCATGGTGCTGCAGATGGCGGCTGAGCTGCTGGTCGGTCGCAACTACGCCGTCGCGCTGCTTGCCATCACGCCCCTGGCACTGCTGATGGGCCAGTTGTCGGCACCGCGGCCGATCGGCACGGTGCTCACCGATCGGGCGGTGGAGACCGCGCTCGGTGCGCTCATCGCGCTGGCGTTGCTGATCCCTCGGCGCCGGCGGTCGCCAGGATCCGCTGGACGACGGGATCGATGATCTGCGGCTCCCACTGGGCGCGTTCGGCCGCCGTCCCACGGTCGAGTGCCCGCTCCATCGCGCGAACCCGCGCGAGTTGCGCGATGAGCATCGCGTCGGGCATGACCGCCCGCAGCCGGCTGCTCGGCACCAGGTCCGCCCAGGCCGACAGGTAGGCCCGCACCCACCGTGCATCGCGTTCGGGGTCGGGCGGCATACCGAAGTGGCGTGTCGGACCGGCGAGCGCGATCAGTAGTGAACAGAGCGGGTTTCCAACATACGCGTCACCCCAGTCGAAGAACCGGGAATCGTGGATCGCAGCCGCGGACCCGTCCGCGCAGAACACGTTGCCGGCGTGCAGATCGTTGTGCTGGATGGTGTCCGGCAACTCGGACGCGGCCAATCGTTCGGCCGCCGCACGCAACGGAGCCGCGGCCGCTGGCCATGCGGCGCCACGCCCCGCGATCCAGTGCGCCACCAGGTCCTGCGGATCCCAGCGCGGCACTCCGGCGGCGACGAGGTCGTCGACCACCTCCATGGACGCACGCTGCAGCCGGGCATACCGCCGCAGCACACCGGACCACAGTCCGACGATCGTCTCGGCGTCGGCGACCTCGCGCAGCTGCGGTCCCTGGTCGGGCATCAACAGCCAACCGCGGTCCTCGTGCGATGCCCACACCTCCGGCAGCCGGTCGGGCGCGACCCTGGTGAGCAGTCGATGGATCGACGGCTCCGGCGACGTGCTCGGTGAACATGCCTTGAACCACGCACGCCCCGCCGAGGTGTCCACCACGAGCTGGGTGGACCAGGCGCGGACCCGCGGCTGCCGGGGAGTCACCGGAACTCGCGTCAGGCCACGGCGTTCGAGGGACTCGTCGATCCAGCGGGTGGCTTCCTGCCGCCACGCATCGGTCTGCCAGAGCTGCGACGTCGAAGCGCTCACGCGTGCGACGACAGTCGCGCGATCAGCCGCGTGCCGATGACGTCCGGGGTGAGGCCGATCGCCTCCAGCACCTGACCGCGCGAGGCGTGCTCGAGATATTCCTTCGGTATGCCGAAGGTGTGCACCCGGGTCGCGACGTCGGCCTCGGCGAGCGCATGCGCTGTCGCGACGCCGATCCCCGAGGTGACCAGGTTGTCCTCGATGACGACGACGTGGCGCACCGTGCGCGCCATACGCACGACGTCGTCGGACACCGGCAGGACCCAACGCGGGTCGACGACGAGTGTCGAATGTCCTTGTGCTTCAAGTTTTTCGGCGACTTGCAAGGCCGTGGGACACATCGAGCCGACACCGACGATCAAGACTTCCGCATCGGTCGCGTCGTGCAGCACGTCGAGAGAGCCGTCGGCGCGCACCGCCGCCAGCGGCTCGGCCACGTCGCCCTTCGGGAAACGGATCACGGTGGGCGCGTCGTCGACCACGACCGCCTCGCGCAACTGGGCCTTGACCTGCTCGCCGTCGCGCGGCGCGGCCAGCCGCAGACCGGGCACGATGGAGCAGATCGACATGTCCCACATGCCGTTGTGCGAGGCACCGTCGGAACCGGTGACGCCGGCGCGGTCGAGCACGAAGGTGACCCCGGCGTGGTGCAGACCGGCGTCCATCAGCATCTGGTCGAAGGCGCGGTTGAGGAATGTCGCGTAGACGGCGACGACGGGGTGCATGCCGCCGTACGCCAGGCCGGACGCCATGGTGACGGCGTGCTGCTCGGCGATGCCGACGTCGATGACCCGCTGCGGGTAGGCCTCGGCGAATTTGTCGAGCCCGACCGGGATCATCATGGCGGCGGTGATGGCGACCAGATCCGGCCGCTCGGCACCCAGCCGCACCATCTCGTCGCTGAACTCGTCGGTCCAGATCCGTCCGGCGACCTCGAACGGCAGGCCGGTCTCCGGGTTGATCTTGCCGATGCCGTGCATGTGGTCGGCCTGGTCGTCGAGCGCGGGCTGGTAACCACGACCCTTCTCGGTGATCACGTGCACGATGCACGGAGCACCGAAGGCACGCGCCCGGCGCAGCGCCTGCTCGACCGCGGCCTCGTCGTGGCCGTCGACCGGTCCGACATACTTGATGCCGAGGTCCTCGAACATACCCTGCTGCGGGTAGACGATGTCCTTGATGCCGCGCTTGACGCCGTGCAGGGTCTCGTAGACCAGGTCGCCGACCACCGGCGTGCCCTTGAGCGTCGTCTTGCCCCAGCCGAGCATCCGCTCGTAGTTGCGCGTCGTGCGCAGCGCGGCGAGGTGGTCGGCCAGTCCCCCGATGGTCGGGGCGTAACTGCGCTCGTTGTCATTGACCACGATCACCAGCGGCAGGTCGCGCTCGACCGCGATGTTATTGATCGCCTCCCACGACATACCGCCGGTGAGTGCGCCGTCACCGATCACGGCGACGGTATGACGGTGTGGCTCGCCGCCGAGCACACGGGCCTTGGCGATGCCCTCGGCCCAGGACAGCGAGGACGAGGCGTGCGAGCTCTCGACAATGTCGTGCTCGGACTCCGCGCGCGAGGGGTAACCGGACAGGCCGCCCTGCTTCTTCAGCTTGGAGAAGTCGTGCCGGCCGGTGAGCAGCTTGTGCACGTAGGACTGGTGCCCGGTGTCGAACACGATGGCGTCCGAGGGTGATTCGAAGACACGGTGCAACGCGATGGTCAGCTCCACCACCCCCAGGTTGGGTCCCAGGTGCCCGCCGGTGCGTGACACCGAGTCGACCAGGAACTCGCGGATCTCCGCCGCCAGCTCGTCCAGGCGTTCGGCCGGGATCCGCCGCAGGTCCTCGGGTGACGAGATCGTGTCGAGCAGTCCCACGTCGTACGCGCCTTTCCTGGTCGGGTGTGCGTCGGTCGAGTCTACGCGTCGGTGGACGCTCTCCCTGTCAGGACGCCCGGGCCACGGGCCGGTTGCATCCGGTCGCCCGCAGCACGCAGACGCTGGTACCTTGGAGGACACACCTACCGACAGGGGAGCGCTTCGGCGCTGAGAGTGCGGCTCGCCCGCAGACCCTTGAACCTGCTCCGGTTAGCACCGGCGAAGGGAGTCACACATGGCAACTGTCAGCGCGCCCGAGCACCGGGCGTCCACCACCTCACTGCTGGCCTACCGCACCATCGACCTGGTCACGGTGGCCACCCTGGGCGTCGCCTCCGGCGTCGTCTTCTGGGCCTGGTCCCAGGCATGGAACGGCATCAGCACGCTCGCTCTCTTCACCGCTCCCCCGGTCCTCGGCCTGCTGAGCGGGCCATGGTTGATCGCCGGCGTGCTCGGCGGACTGGTGGTGCGCAAGCCCGGCGCGGCCTTGGCAGCGGAGTTGATCGGCGCCGCCGTCGAGATGCTGATCGGCAACCAATGGGGCACCAGCACGCTGATCTCCGGCCTGCTGCAGGGGCTCGGCGTCGAGGTCGTGCTCGCCCTGGTGCTCTACAAGCGTTTCGGTGTCGTGGTGGCCGCACTCGGCGGCGCGATGGCCGGCGCACTGGAGATCTTCTACGAGTGGCACGCCTACTACTCGGCGTGGACCTGGAACTACAAGCTGGCCTACCTGGGCTGCACCATGCTGTCCGGTGCGGTCCTGGCCGGTGTGCTCGGCTGGTTGCTGGTGCGTGCGCTGGCCGCGACCGGTGTGCTGGACGCGTTCGGCGCCGGTCGTGAGCACCACGCCCGGAACGCGGTGTGACCGGCGCACACGCCACTCTGCGCGGCTTCGGCTGGCGCCCGCTGGGACGTCGTGACGAGGTCGTCAGCGACCTCGACCTGACGTTCGCCCCGGGCCAGATCGTGCTGCTCGCCGGGGGCAGCGGCGCAGGCAAGTCGACGGTGCTGCGTGCCCTGGCCGGTCTGCTCGGCGACGCCGTGCCGGGCCAACGCAGCGGCACGGTCGAGATCGATGCACCGACCGGGCTGCTGTTGCAGAACCCCGCGGACTCCCTGGTGGCCGCCACCATTGGCCGCGAGGTCGCCTTCGGGCCGGAGAACCTCGCACTGGACCGGGACGAGATCTGGCGTCGGGTGCACGAGGGACTCGACCGGGTCGGGCTGCGGTATGACGTGGACCGATCGACCTCGGCGCTGTCCGGCGGCGAACTGCAACGTCTCGCCCTCGCCGGCGTCCTCGCGGTACGACCCGGACTGCTGCTGCTGGACGAGCCGACGTCGATGCTCGACGACGAATCGGCCGCACGGGTCCGGCACTGCGTGCTGGATGCCGCACGCGGGACCGGCGCCACGACGGTGATCGTCGAGCACCGCATCGGCCCGTGGTTGCCGCACTGCGACCGGGTCGTCGTCCTCGAACACGGCACGGTGATCGCGGACACCACTCCCGCGGTCTTCGTGTCCGAGCACCGGGACCGGATGCTCGATGCCGGGGTGTGGATGCCGGACGCGCCCGACCCGGAGCCCGTCCCAGTGGACCGAGCGCGGGTCGCGCCCGCGGCGCCCGGGCCGGAGCTGCGCGCCGACGCACTCCGGGTCGACCTCACCACGCGGTCGTTGCAGGGCCGCAGCACCCACCGCGCGCTCGACGGTGCCACGACGACGCTGCGAGCCGGCCGGCTGTCCGCCCTCGTCGGGCCGTCGGGAGCCGGCAAGTCGACCCTGCTGGCGGCGTTCGCCGGGCTGCTGCAACCCACGGCAGGCGGGGTGCTGGGCGCCGCACCTGCCTTCGCCCGGCGGCGTTCGGCCGACCTCGCGGCCGCTGTCGGCTTCGTCCCGCAGAACCCCGAGCACGGCTTCCTGCGCACGACCGTGCGCGACGAAGTCGCGTGCACCGCAACGCGCCTCGGCCGAACGGTCGAGGTGGACGAACTGCTGACGTTGCTGCGGTTGGACCATCTCGCCGGAGCGAATCCGTACCAACTGTCCGGTGGTGAGCAACGCCGACTGGCCGTGCTGGCCGCCCTGGCACACCGCCCGGGCGTCGTGCTGCTCGACGAACCCACTGTCGGGCAGGACCGGCACACCTGGGCGGCTGTGGTCGGCTGGATGCAGGCGGCCAGGGACGCCGGTGCCACCGTCGGCGTCGCGACGCACGACGTGGCGCTGATGCACCGGTCGGACGGCGTCATACAACTCAAGAGCGGGCAGGCGGTCGGATGAAGACCGTCGTGGCCCGCGCCAACCCGCTCGCGCTGCTGGCCTTCGGGTTCTCCGCCGTGCTCGGTTCGTTCCTGGTCGATCGGGTGTCGGCCGCCGTGATCGTCGTCGCCGTGTATGCCGTGCTGGCGGCCCTCGTCGTGCCGAGCTGGCGCCCGTTGCGGTGGCGGCTGCTCGCCGTCGGATTCGCCGCGATCTCGCTGTGGTGGTCCTCGTGGCTGCTCGGCGGCCACGATCCGTCCCTGGCCACCGTCGCGGCGGGCCGCATCCTGGTGCTGGCCCTGCCCGGCGCGATCGTCGCGGCATTCATCGACCCGATGCGCTTCGGTGACGCGCTGGCCCAGATCCTGCGGTTGCCGGCGCGTTTCGTCGGGGCGTTCACCGCCTCCCTCACCCGCTTCGACCGGCTCGGCGAGACCTTCGAGCAGCTGCAGCGCACTCGCCGGATCCGCGGTTTCGGGCCGACCCGCAGCCCCCTCTCGCGGGCCGCGAGCACCGTGCCCCTGACCTTCGGACTGCTCGTCTCGGCGATGCGCGGCGCGACCCAGCTCTCGCTCGCCATGGATGCGCGCGGCTTCGCGACCGCGCAGCGACGCACGTGGGCGCAGCCGTCACCGTGGCACCGACGCGACACCGTCGTCGTCGTGGTGGCGGTGCTGGTGACGATCGTCCTCCCGATCGCGCTGGGGTGAGCGCGACCGGGAGCTGACGGTCACCAGTTGGCCTCGCGCGGCGCACGCGGCAGCTTCAGGTGCGCCGGGTGGTTGATGTAGACGGTGCCGCCGCTGTGCGGGACCCAGACGTTCTCGAACTGCTCGCGCTGGTAGGTGACCCGCACTTCCTTGTTGTCCGCGATCAGGTGCGATGCCGGGTCGTTCATCACCGGGTCGCCGTCGGCGGTGAAGCCGACCAGCACCATCAGGTGGCCGTTGGTGGAGTAGCCGGCACCGTCCAGATCCGCACTCTTGAACGACACCGAGGTGATCACCGGCATACCGGCGGCGATGAACGGCTCCGCCTCGGCCAGGTTCCGCAACCGGGTGACGAAGCCCTCGAGCCCGTAGCGCGAGGTGTATGCCGTGTTGAACGGCCAGTTGCCGCAGCCCTCATAGACGTAGTCGTAGGTGTTGCGTGCCGCGAAGTCGACCTGCGGGTCCTCGTATGACGGATCGACCCACGACAGATCGGCCTTGCTGGGCCCGCGCTTCCAGTACGCGAGCACCATCGACGACGATGTCGGTGAGCACCAGGCCTCTCCCCCGTTGTCCCACTGCGGGTACTGCCCGACGTGCTTCTCCTGGGAGAAGGTCGGCACGTCCAGGATGTGCTCACGGCCCAGCGTGAACGTGCTGACCGGCACGGTCGCGTCGTCCGGCAGGGCGGACGAGACCGCGCCGAGGAAGCGCACCGTGGGGGTCAGCGACGTGCCGTGCGGACGCAGCAACTGCACCCGCAACTGGATGTCCTGCAGGGTGTGCGCGCCATACATGTGCAGTGTGTCGGTCCAGACGGTCGCGTAGTCGGTGCCCTGCCCATCGACCGACTGACGGTTGATGGCACCGCCCTGCGCCGGGTCGTTGCTGCACCAGCGGCCCATCACGAACCAGTCGGTCAGCGTGCCGTCCTCGGCATGTCCGCGGACGTTGACCTCGATCCAGGTGCCGTTCGGGGTGTCGGCGTTCCAGGAGCTGATCAGCTCGGTCAGCCCGAAGCCGTTGGCGCGCCACGGTGAGGTCCACGTGCTGACGTCATACAGCGTGGTGGGTGCGCCGGTGACCGTCGGGTCGGCGAAGGCGCGCGTGCCGGACGGGCGGGCGATCCGCAGGCCGTGCTGGTCGAAGTGCACGCCGGCACCCTTGCCGTGGGCCCAAGCCCGCGCACCGGTGAACCGGTGATAGCGGATGTGGCGCTCACTCCCAGCTGCGGCGGTGACACGCGACGCCGCCGACGCGACCGGCGCGCCGAACAACAACGCGCCGCCGGCCGCCATACCACCCAGCACCGCCTGGCGGCGGGTCAGCGACGGCAAATGCACCGTGGGGAGCAGCGCGGAACGATCGGACATGATCAGACTCCTTGAAGACCGTACGGGGGACGATCCCCTCAGTCTTGCGTAAAGGACGTCCGCCGACGGAAGATCCGCGCAAAATCTTTTCGCGCGCAGGAAGGCCCCGCACCCTCCGACGAGAGTGCGGGGCCTTCCTGCGTATGACGACTCTCAGTCCACCAGGGACCGCAGGACGTACTGCAGGATGCCGCCGTTGCGGTAGTAGTCCGCCTCACCGGGTGTGTCGATGCGGACCACCGCGTCGAACTCCACCGTCGAACCGTCCTCCGTGGCCGCGCTCACGTGGACCGTCGGGGGGATGTCCTTGCCCTCGTTGAGGGCGGTGACCCCGGTGATGTCGAAGGTCTCGGTGCCGGACAGCCCCAGCGACTCGATGGTCTCGCCCTCCGGGTACTGCAGCGGCAGCACACCCATGCCGATCAGGTTGGACCGGTGGATCCGCTCGAACGACTCGGCGATGACCGCCCGCACCCCGAGCAGCACGGTGCCCTTGGCCGCCCAGTCGCGCGAGCTGCCGGTGCCGTACTCCTTGCCGGCGAGCACGACCAGCGGGATGCCGGCCTTCTCGTAGTTCTGCGCGGCGTCGAAGATCGTCGTCTGCTCGCCGTCGTTGGTGAAGTCGCGGGTGAAGCCCCCCGCGACGTCGTCCAGCAGCTGGTTGCGCAGCCGGATGTTGGCGAAGGTGCCGCGGACCATGACCTCGTGGTTGCCGCGCCGCGAACCGTAGGAGTTGAAGTCCTTGCGCTCGATGCCGTGCTCGCGCAGGTACTTGCCCGCGGGGCTGTCACCCTTGATCGACCCGGCCGGGCTGATGTGGTCGGTGGTCACCGAGTCGCCCAGCTTGGCCAGCACGCGGGCACCGTGAATGTCCTCGACGGGCTCCGGGGTCTTCGCCATACCCTCGAAGTACGGGGGCTTACGGACGTATGTCGACTCGGCATCCCACTCGAAGATGTCGCCCTCGGGCGTCGGGAGCGACTGCCAGCGCTCGTCACCGGCGAAGACATCGGCGTAGTCCTTGCTGAACATCTCGGTGGAGATGGACTGCGCCATGACCTGCTCGACCTCCGCCGGAGCCGGCCAGATGTCCTTGAGGAAGACCTCGTTGCCCTCGGCGTCCTGGCCCAGGGAGTCCTTCTCGAAGTCGAAGTCCATCGTCCCGGCCAGCGCGTAGGCAATGACCAGCGGCGGCGACGCGAGGTAGTTCATCTTCACGTCCGGGCTGATCCGGCCCTCGAAGTTGCGGTTGCCGGACAGCACCGCGGTGACGGCCAGGTCGTTGTCCTGGATCGCCTGCGAGATCGCCTCGTCCAGCGGGCCGGAGTTGCCGATGCAGGTGGTGCAGCCGTAGCCGACCAGGTAGAACCCGAGCTTCTCCAGGTAGGGCCACAGGCCGGCGTTCTCGTAGTAGTCGGTGACGACCTGGGAACCGGGAGCGACCGAGGTCTTGACCCACGGCTTGGCGGTCAGGCCCTTGTCGACGGCGTTCTTGGCCAGCAGCGCGGCGGCGAGCATCACCGAGGGGTTCGAGGTGTTGGTGCAGCTGGTGATGGACGCGATCGCCACGATGCCGTGATCCAGCTCGAAGCTGCGGCCGTCCGCGAGGGTCACCGGGACCTTGCGGGTCGGGCGGTCGGCGCCCGCGCCCTCCTCGGCCGGCCGATCGCCACCGTTCTGCCCCTCGGTGGTGCCCTCCGGGCTCGGGTCGCTGGCCGGGAAGCTCGACGCGTTGCCGGCGTCGCCCTCGTGGTGCGACACGTAGGTCGGCAGCACCTTGCGGAACGACTCCTTCGAGACGGACAGCTCGATGCGGTCCTGCGGCCGCTTCGGGCCGGCGATCGACGGCACGACCGTCGACAGGTCCAGCTCGAGCCGCTCGGAGAAGCGCGGTTCGACGCTCGGGTCGTGCCAGAGACCCTGCTCCTTGGCGTAGGCCTCGACGAGCGCGACCTGCTCGTCCGTGCGACCGGTGAGGCGCAGGTAGTCCAGCGTCACGTCGTCGACCGGGAAGATCGCACAGGTCGAGCCGAACTCGGGGCTCATGTTGCCGATGGTGGCGCGGTTGGCCAGCGGCACGGACGCGACGCCTTCGCCGGAGAACTCCACGAACTTGCCGACCACACCGTGCTCACGCAGCATCTGGGTGATCGTCAGCACGACGTCCGTGGCGGTGGCACCCGAGGGGATCTCACCGGTGAGCTTGAAGCCGACGACGCGCGGGATGAGCATCGACACCGGCTGGCCGAGCATCGCCGCCTCGGCCTCGATGCCGCCGACACCCCAGCCGAGCACGCCCAGGCCGTTGACCATGGTGGTGTGGCTGTCGGTGCCGACGCAGCTGTCGGGGTAGGCCTGCACGACACCGTCGGCGGACTCACGCGCCATGACGCCGCGGGCGAGGTGCTCGATGTTGACCTGATGCACGATGCCGGTGCCCGGGGGCACGACCTTGAAGTCGTCGAAGGCCGTCTGGCCCCAGCGCAGGAACTGGTAGCGCTCCTTGTTGCGGCCGTACTCGATCTCGACGTTCTTCTCGAAGGCGTCAGCGCGGCCGAACACGTCGATGATCACCGAGTGGTCGATCACCATCTCGGCAGGTGCCAGCGGGTTGATCTTCTTGGCGTCACCGCCGAGGTCGCGGACGGCCTCGCGCATCGTGGCCAGGTCGACCACGCACGGCACTCCGGTGAAGTCCTGCATGATGACCCGGGCCGGCGTGAACTGGATCTCCGTGCTGGGGTTGGCGTTCTCGTCCCACTGCCCCACCGCGTTGATGTGGTCGGCGGTGATGTTGGCGCCGTCCTCGGTGCGCAGCAGGCACTCGAGCAGCACCTTCAGGCTGAACGGCAGATTGGTGCTGCCCTCGACCTTGTCCAGGCGGTAGATCTCGTACGACTTCTCGCCCACGGCGAGCGTGTCCCTCGCCCCGAAGCTGTTGGTGCTCACATCGACTCCTTCGTCTCTGGCACTCATGGACGGCTTTATCTTGATGTCAAGATAAGTTAATCACAGCGTGCGTCGCGGCATCAGCGAAGGTCTGCCTAACTGTCGCCGGCCGGCGAGCACGCCCCGATCCTCTCACCGCCGGCGGCCGTATGGCGGGGCCGACCGCGTCAGCGTGCGGGCGACCAGTGCGGGTCACGCCCGGTGCGTGCGATGACGCGCGCCAGCCGCGTGGCGTCCGGGGCGGCGTCGCCGGGCGGGCCGAACGGGGCGCCCCCGAAGACCTCGAAGAAGGCGTCGACGCGGTCGAGTTGACTGTCCACCGGCGCCATGGCCTGGCCCGTTGCACGTGCCAGGTCCCACCCGTGGACGGTCAGCTCCTCGGCTGCGACCACGGCATTGTCGGCCGCATCCATCTCCACCCCGCCCGCGGAAACCCTGCCCTGCCAGGCGGACTCGCGCTGCCACGCCGCAGCAAGGTCGGCCAGCGCCTCGGGGATCGCCGTCCGCCAGTCGTCGACGAGCGCCCCCGGCGGGTCCGGCGCCGTCTTCGTCGCATTGGCGGTGAAGACGTTGCTGAACTGGTGGATGTGCGTCAACAGGTCGGCCACCGTCCACTCGGTGCACGGTGTGGGCTGCCCCAGTTGGTCGTCACGCACCGCGCAGACCAGGTCGCTCATCAGCGTGGTGCCGTGCCCCAGATCGAACATCGCATCGCCCCTTCGCCGTGGCCGAATCGCCCGTCGCCGGCCGCAGGACCACGCTACTGCGCAGCAGCGCCGGACGGCTCGATGATCGCCACGCACTCGACGTGGTGGGTCATCGGGAAGGCGTCGAACGCACGCAGCGACACCAGCTCGTAGCCGCACTCGGCGGCATACGCCAGATCACGCGCCAGCGCGGCCGGGTCGCAGGCGATGTATGCCGCCCGCCGCGGGCCGCGGGTCAGCACGTCGCGGACGACGGCACGTCCGGCGCCGGACCGCGGCGGGTCCAGCACCACCAGGTCGACCCGGTCCAGCATCTCGTCGACCGGGATCATCCAGTCGCCGGTGCCGATGTCGGCACGCTGCAACGTCGCCTGCCCCAGTCCGCCGATGTTCGGTCCGCCGTCGCGCACCGCCCGGGAGTCTCCCTCCAGGCCGAGCACCCGGCCGGCCGGCCCGACCGCGTCGGCCAGGAACGCCGTGAAGACACCGACCCCGGCATACAGATCCAGCGCCCGCTCTCCCGTCCGCGGCTCGAGCCCGTCGAGAGCAGCGCCGACGAAGGTCGCCGCCGCCCCCGGGTGCACCTGCCAGAAACCTCGCGCCGACACCCGGAAGTCGCGCGCGTGCTCCCCGGGCGGGCCCACCCGTTCCACGACGTCGGGCACGCCCGCGTCGCGCACCGGCAGGTCCACGGCCACCACCTCCCGGTCGGCGGCGACCGCGACGTCGACGCCGGTGACGCCCGGCTCGGCGGGCTCCTGCAGCAGCCCGGTGGCCGCGATCTCCGGCACCGCGATCAGGCAGTCGTCGACGGGCACGACGTCGTGCGAGCGATGCTTGCGCAGGCCGAGCCAGCGGTCCGTCGCCACCGAGAACTCCACGCGGGTCCGCCAGCGCAGGCCGTTCACGTCGCCGGGCACCGCCTCGACCGCGCCGTCCCACTCCAGGCCGGCCAGTCGCCGCAGCTGCTCGCGCACCACGCGGGTCTTCAGCTCACGGCCGAAGGCTGCAGAGGTGTGTTGCCAGTCGCATCCGCCGCAGGCTCCCGGACCGGCGAAGGGGCACGGCGCCTCCCGCCGCTGCGGCGAGGCGTCCCGCACCTGCACGGCGTCCGCGCGCAGGAAGCGCGACGTCGTGCCGCCGTCGGTGACCCTGGCGACGACGCGTTCACCGGGCAGGGCGTGCCGCACGAACAGCACCCGCCCCTCGTGCCGGGCGACGCAGAAGCCCCCGTGCGCGACGTCACCGACCTCCACCTCGAACTCGGCGCCGACCAGCGAATCACCTCGGGCGGCTACGCGCTCGCGTCCGCCGCGCCGGGCCCCTCGGCGCTGCCGACCCCTGCTCGAGCGGCTCATCGACCTCTCCGGACCGAGCCGGGCGCCGGGCCGTCATACCGCATCTCATGGCCCTGGCTGGAGCGCAGTTGCCAGGGCACGCTGGCGACCATCACGCCGGGAGTGAACAGCAGTCGCGACTTCAGCCGCAGCGCCGACTGGTTGTGCAGCAGCTGCTCGTACCACCGGCCGACGACGTATTCGGGGATGTAGACCATCACCACGTCGCGCGGGCTGTCCCGCCGGATCGTCTTGACGTACTTGATGATCGGCCGGGTGATCTCCCGGTACGGCGAGGCGATGATCTTCAGCGTGACCGGGATCTCACGGCGGTCCCACTCCTCCTGCAGCGCCCGGGTCTCCTCCGGGTCGACCTCGACGGTGATCGCCTCGAGCACCGACGGCCGGGTGGCGCGCGCATACGCCAGGGCGCGCATCGCCGGCTTGTGTAGTTTGGAGACCAGCACCACAGCGTGCACCCGGGACGGGAGCAGCTGGTCCTCGGCGGACTCGGAGAGTCGCAGCTCCTCGCTGACGTGCGTGTAGTGCCGCCGGATCTGCACCATCAGCGCGAAGAGCACCACCATCGCCGCCACCGCGTAACCGGCTCCGTGGGTGAACTTGGTCAGCAGCACGACGACCAGCACCGTGCCGGACATCGCCGCGCCGATCGCGTTGATGACGCGCGCCCGCTTCATCCGGGCCGGCGACGTGGGTGGGTCGTCCAGCCGCAGGTTGCGGTTCCAGTGCCGGATCATGCCGATCTGGCTGGTGGTGAAGGAGACGAACACACCCACGATGTAGAGCTGGATCAGCCGGGTGGGCTCGGCCTGGTAGACCACCACGAGCAGCATGGCGACACCGGCCAGGATCAGGATGCCGTTGGAGTAGGCCAGCCGGTCACCGCGGGTGTGCAGCTGCCGGGGCAGCCAGCCGTCGCGGGCCAGGATCGAGGCGAGGACCGGGAAGCCGTTGAATGCCGTATTGGCCGCCAGCACCAGGATGACGCCGGTCACGATGGCGACGAACACGACGCCGGGCGGGAAGCCGTGGAACACCGCGTGCGACAACTGACCGAGCACCGTGTCCTCGGTGTAGCCGGTCACCGGCTTGCCGTGCAGCAGCAGGTTGCCGGGGTGGTCCGGGTCCTGGATGTGGATGCCGGTCCAGTTGGCCAGCGTCACGATCGACACCAGCATCACCACCGAGATCGAACCCATCAGCAACAGCGTCGTCGCGGCGTTCTTGCTCTTCGGCTTCTTGAACGCCGGCACGCCGTTGGAGATCGCCTCGACACCGGTCAGCGCGGCACACCCGCTGGAGAAAGCGCGCAGCAACAGGAACACCACGGCGATCTGGGACAACGTGTCCATGTGCGGCTGCGGCGCCAGGGTGAACTTCGCGCTCTCTGCCAACGGCAGGTCGCCGGCCAGTTTGCGGATGACACCCACGATCGCCAGCGCGATCACGCCGAGCATGAACAGGTACACGGGTATGGCGAAGAAGCTGCCCGACTCCCGCACCCCTCGTAGGTTCATCGCGGTCAGGGCGACGATCAGCAGGACCGCGACGATCACCTCGTGCCCGTGCAGGAACGGCATGGCCGAGGCGGCGTTCTGCACACCGGAGGAGATCGACACCGCCACCGTGAGCGTGTAGTCGACCAGCAGCGCGGATGCGACGGTCAACCCCGCCTTCGGGCCCAGGTTGGTGGTGGCCACCTCGTAGTCGCCGCCGCCCGAGGGATAGGCGTGCACATTCTGCCGGTATGACGCCACGACCACCGCCATCACGAAGACGACACCGAGAGTGATCTGCCACGAGTGGGTGAAGGCGAACGAGCCACCGGCCAGGCCGAGTGTCAGCAGGATCTCGTCGGGCGCGTAGGCGACCGACGAGAGCGCGTCGCTGGCGAAGATCGGCAGCGCGAGCTTCTTGGGCAACAGGGTTTCACCGAGTTTGTCGCTGCGCATGGCGCGACCCACCACGATGCGCTTCAGTGCGCGACCGGTCCCAGACACAACGCGTGAGTCTAGGGCCGTGCCGACGTCGTCGCACCACCGCTCCGGTAGCGTTCAGTGCGTGTACTTCGTGATCATGGGCTCCGGCCGGGTGGGAGCCACTTTGGCGCTGAGCCTGGAGAAACACGGGCACGAGGTCGCGGTCATCGACCGCGACTCGCAGGCGTTCCGCCGGCTCGGTCCGGAGTTCCACGGGCGCCAGGTCGTCGGGCAGGGCTTCCCCCGCGCGGTCCTCGTCGCGGCCGGTGCCGAGCGGGCCGACGCATTCGCCGCCGTCTCCAGCGGCGACAACTCGAACATCATCT